>NZ_JBQJIK010000070.1:0-44634 GCF_052078665.1 Inquilinus sp. CA228
GGATAGCGCTTGGTCTTCTTTGCGATCTCGGCCATCCGGCCACGGCTCTGTTCCGTCCACATCCATAGCTTGAATCATATCCTCGCTCGCCGAGAAAGCCCCCATCCGCAATTTCCAAACGGTCTCTGACGCCACCTGTGATCTTGCTGACAAGGATGGCAGCAACTACAGCTATCGCACCGGCGATTTCAATGGCGACGGAAAGGCCGATATCGCGCATATCTCCAGCCAGTGGATCGATGTCTATCTTGCATACTGGCAGTCAGGCCTCAAATACACATCTCCGTATCGGTTACAGATCGCGGATACTCGAAAGTATTGTCCCGGCGGCAATCCCGACAATAGCGGTCCGTGCGATCCGCCGGATGTCGTCAACGGGAGCGACGTCGTGTTGGCGGATATCGACGGCGATGGCCGCGTGGAATTTGTTATCCTCGCCGAAAACAATGAAGTTCATCCGTTCGAGAAAAAGAAGGTGTGGTACTGGACGAGCAATGGTTTTGTCTCGACGTCCTTCAATCCCAACATTGGCTATAACGAACAAGTCGTCGCCACGCCCGATTTGAACGGCAATGGCCGCCAGGAGCTGGTGGTTTCGACGATCACGCCGAACAGCACCAGCTCGGCCGTGCTGGAGCACCGGACCGGCAGCCGCTTCTATATGGAGCGGGTGGCGAACAACGTCATGGACAACGGCTGGCGGTTCGTCGGCACGCAAGGCGACTTCAACGGCGATGGTGCCACCGATCTCGCCAGGATCTGGGAGGCGCCGGATGGAAAACCGGCGCTCGTCACGGCGCTGTCACATGGTGGCGACAAGCTCGTTGATTATCAAAATACATATCCGTTCGGCGATTCTCGCTGCCGCATCGACTGCCGGTTGTTTTCGGGCGATTTCGACGGCGACGGCCGCTCCGACCTCCTTGTCACCAATCTGGCGGACGGCGGCTTCCCGTTCCCGAACACCAATTGGCGCGCGGAAATCCTGCTGTCGCGAGGCGGCGGCTGGATGGAGAGGTGGGTCGATACGAACGGCTACCTGAAGATCGGTGACACAGTCGAGGGGGTCGCGGACTTCAACGGCGACGGCAAGGCCGACATCCTCCGCCGCTACGGCAAGACCGTGACCGTCATGTACTCGCCGGTCCGATCTGACCTGCAGGCGGTCGCTCCCGACCTGCTGATCTGGACCATCAACCCGATCGGTGGGCAGACCTGGATCGGCTACACCCCGTCCTCGGATCAGGCCACCTTCAAGAATTTCAACCTGCCTTTCGTCCAGCAGACCGTCCGCTGGGTAAAGCAATGGGATGGCGTCGGGCCGCAGGCCCAGACCACGTTCACCTACACCGGGGGCCGCTGGGACGCGGCCGAGCGGAAGTTCCTCGGCTTCGCCAGCGCCTTCGTCGTGCCGCCGCGAACCTCGACCGGCACCGTCTACACTGCGGGCGTGCAATACGACTTCAGGCAGACCGTTGCGTCTGCAGGGAAGGTCCAAAAGGTCAGCTACTTTTCGCGGCCGGCCGGCGGCGCCAAGCCGAATAATGATAAAGAGTATCTACTCCGCGAGGAACGTGAAACATACAAGGAGACACCGCCGGTCGCCGGTGCGCGCGTTCCTTATAAATCGCTAAACATAGGCAGTACGGTCGCTCTCTTTTTCCAAGGAGAAGTCCAATTCAGCCGGACCGAGCGAGAGTTCGACATCTACGGCAATGTCACGAAGCTGAAGGAGCTTGGGCATCATACTCCCAATAGTACGGCGGGCGGCTTCGACGACCGGGTCACGGACGTTACTTTCAAACCCGCAACTACGGACGGCCGATACATCGTCAACCTGCCCGCAAGAAAGCTGCTGCGCAGCGCCGCCGGCGCGGCGCGGGACACGCGGTTTGTCTATGACAATCAGATCGACAGCACAAAGTCGCCCACAACGGGCAATCTGACGGCCGAGCTGCGAGGGTTAGCTGGGCCTAACGGCACTTGGGGCTGGGTGCGGCGGTGGTTCGGCTACGACGGCCGGGGCAACCAGATCGCTTCGTCGCTGAAGCCCAGGACGGACCAGGAAATCCGCACTGACATCATCTATGATGGCGACTTCCACCTCTATCCGGTGAAGGTGATCAGGAAGGTCGGATCGACAGCAGACCCGCACGTCACTGAAGCCAGCATCCATCCGGCGTGCCTGAAGCCCTGGTCTACCACGGACGTGAACGGTCGGAGGTCGGAATGGACATATGACTGGCTGTGCCGACCGACGAAGGTGGTCAAGACCGGGAACGACTATGAGGAGTGGCTGTATTCGGGAATCGGCTCGCCTGCAGCACAAAAGGTCGAAAGCCGCCGGCCGGCTCCGGCAAACGCAACCCAGGCGTATATCAGCAGCCGAGTGCAATTCGACGGCCTCGGCCGGGTCCGCCACTCCTTTTCAGACGGGCCGGACGGCAAGACCATCGCGGTTGACAAGGAGTATGACGGCCGCGGCAATCTTATCAGAGAGACGGTGCCGTACTATTTCGGCGAATACTCGACGGCGAATCCTGCACCCCGAACGACCTATCGGTATGACGCGCTGGACCGGCAGATCGCCCGGATCCTGCCGGATGGCGAGACCTATCAGACCCTCTATGGCGTCCACCCCGGCATCGAGTCGTTCCGCTGGGAAATGACACTCGACCCGACCGAACGGAAGATTTGGGTGACGTTTTACGACGCCTTTGACCGGGTACGCAGGACCGAACATTCTTTGGATAAGGACCACGGGGCCTACACTACCTTCTCCTGGGACGCGGCGGACCAATTGGTCAGGATCGTCGACCCCATCGGGGCGCAGTGGGTCTACAGCTACGACACGCTGGGGCGGCGGATCGTCGCGAATGATCCGGATCTCGGGGTGACGACATATCACTACGACATCGCCGATCGTCTGCTGTGGCAGAAGGACTTCCGTAATACGTCGATCAGCTACACCTACGACGCGCTCAGCCGGGTCACCCGCAAACGAGTTCGGCTCGATACCGAACCGGTCGGTGGAGGGCAGGTCACCGACTATTTCTACGACGGCGGCGCAGCGGGATACGCGAACAAGGGCCAGCTGGTGCGCCAGGTGAATGCCGTCGGCCGCCTGTGCACGGACTACGACGTCGCTGGCAGGGTCCTGAGGCAGAAATGGACGCTATGGGCGCCAACGGCAAGCAGCGCGACCAAGGCGACCCTCTGCACCACGCAGCCAGAACCGACCGGGACCGTCATCGCAACTACCCAATATGACGCGGGCGGCCGGGTGGTCGGGCGCCGATATCCGGATGGCGATCAGAGCGGCCAAGTTGGGACGATTGGTACGGTGTCGGATCGCTGGCGCTATGACGGAGCCGGACGCCTGAGAGAAATCCCCAATTTTGTCGCCTTTACTTACAACGCCTCGGGCCAGCCGCTGACGACGTACTACGCCATCGACGCGAACCCGAACGACGGCCTCACCACGACCAACACCTACAACCCTAAGCGGCTTTGGCTGACCGACCGCACGATCACTCGTCCCACCTCGGGAAGTTCTCCAACAACGGTGTTTTATGCCCGATACGGCCGCGATGTTAAGACGGGCCTGATCGCCACGGCCGACATTTCCAACGGGGCCACCGCGGAGAGCTGGACCTACACCTATGACGGGATGTTCCGGCTGACCAAGGCGGATTCCAGCGACAATGCGCGAGACGAGAGCTTCGAGTACGATTGGGCAGGGCGGATGACGAGCGGCCCGCGGGGGGCCTACACCTATCCGGCCGTAGCGGCCAATCCAAACGTTACGCCGACAAAGCCGCATGCGCCGATCAGCGTCGGCGGCAAGACCTACCTGTGGGACGGCGCCGGGAATCTCAAGCAGGGGCCGAACGCAGAGCGGGTTTTCGTCTGGGATGGAGAGAACCGGCCCACTTCGATAACGGTGGCCGCGGGCGCAGGAACGTCAGCGACATTCCAGTACGGCCCGGACGGGACGCGCTGGCGCAAGACCCTGCCGCCGATCGCTGGCTGTCCGACGGGGGCGCCAGTGCCGACCGTCGACAGCTTTGGCCCCGACATCGAGCGGGAGACCGAGGTCACCTGCGCCAACAATGCTGCGACCACCCGTGAGACCTGGATCAAGTACCCGCATCCCGACGTGAAGCGGGTGGGCAGCGGTGCCGCGGTGGCGACCTACTACCTGCACCGTGACGGCCTGAACACGGTCCGGATGGTGACCAACCGAAACGGGGGGTACGAGGAGTTCTCGACCTACACGCCCTACGGCAAGCGGACGCAGACGGCGGCGGCGGCGGGGACGACCGAGGAGACCAAGGGCTTCATCGGCGAGCGGGAGGACCCGGAGGTCGGCCTGGTCAACCTCAACGCCCGGCTCTACGACCCGGCGATCGGCCGGTTTATTTCGGCGGACTGGTGGGATCCGAACAAGCCGGGGGTGGGGACCAACCGGTATGCGTA
The DNA here is from genome assembly GCF_052078665.1 of Inquilinus sp. CA228. Taxonomy (NCBI): domain Bacteria; kingdom Pseudomonadati; phylum Pseudomonadota; class Alphaproteobacteria; order Rhodospirillales; family Rhodospirillaceae; genus Inquilinus; species Inquilinus sp. CA228. The sequence continues at coordinate 4,480 of NZ_JBQJIK010000070.1, forward strand.
TTCGGGCAACGACCCAATCAACAAAAGTGATCCAACCGGTCACCAGTGGGCCGGAATGGCCGATGCGCAAGGACGTATGCCTACAGGTGAGGCTGCCGGGCTCCAAGCCCAAGCTGCAGCAGAGAGGCAGAGAGCTGAGCAGCAAAAAAGAGACGAAGCCGACCGATTCTTTAAAAGTGGGACAGTCTACAGCGACTGGGAAACTTTAGAGACGGTGGCGACTGGCCCGGCGGGCATTGCTAAGCGTGGTACTGTTTGGGCTGGGCGTCAAGTTATTGGACTCGCCACGAAGGAAACCGTCGAGGCATCCATACCGGCCGTTGCTCAACGAGCTTTGGTTCAGGTAAATAGAGAGGTCGGGCTCGCGGCCGAAGCCAAGGCAGTGCTAGATATACAAGCTAAGGGGAGTACGATCGTTGGGTCACATGTCTCGGTGAACACGTCGGCGGGCCGTCGCGTGGTTGACCATCTAACTGTAACACCTGAAGGGCGCGTTGTTGCCGTCGAGATAAAATCTGGTAATGCGGTGCGTAACCAAAGTCAAAGAGAGAAGGACGCAGCAATGGCGACAGAAGGTGGAGCCATAGTTGGGAAAAATTCTCCTGAAGATCTGCGGGGCGTCACGTTGAGCATTGAAACCGAAGAAATGCGATATCCATGAGCAGCCATGTCTCCGAGCTAAAAACCAAGATTCTGATGAAGATTGGCGAGAGGGTAAGTGCGCTTGGTTTTTCCAAGCGTCCAGTAGGACAAAGCTTCTACGCACAGACACCTTCGGGACGAAATGTGATTCATCTTGGATTTGTTCCTCATGATGATTCTGATGTTGACGTAATTGTAAATCTGGCTATCCGCTTCGATTCTGTTGAAGATCTGATGAATGGCTATAGATCACTTTCAAAAACTCAAAAGAGCAGTACCGCTACTGTTGGGGTCGAGTTAGGCAATCTATTGGGGATTGGACAGAAGCGATGGAATCTGTCTACGGATCTAGATGTTGATCGCGCCTCCGATGACATTGCAGAAACTCTGATTGCACACGGCATTGAGTACTTCAAGAAGGGCGGGAAATTAGAGGATGTCTTTGACATACTACGTTCATTCGGCGGAGAGGCGGAAACGTTGGTGAGTATCCCGGCCGTCCGCTATGAAAAAATACTCGCAATCGCGGCAGTTCTACATAGATGGGATCTTTTGCCGGAGCTGGCTGAAAGTGCATCGGCGCGCCTGAAAGAGGCGGGTGACCTTGCCTTGCCCCGATTTATAGCGTTCTCGTCAAAGATTATGGAATTGGCTCCAAGAGCTTGAGCGATGTTAAAGTTGTCTGGACATGTTGCTTCCTTCGTATTGCTCCGTTGGCTTGTCGTTCTATATCCTAACCTCGGTGCGAACTGCATGCTGGCGATTGTGGTCGCCAATAGACTCAGCCAAGAATTTTCGGGCTATGAGGGAAGATCTCTAGCAGCAGGCAATAAAGTCAGTGCCGCACGCCAAGGCAGGTGACACACGGTCGTCCATCGCGAGTTCCTTCCCTGGCGGCTATCCGATGCAGGCAGCCCTTCAACGGAGCCATGATCCATCCTTCACCATTTCTCCCGCTTTACCGATCCTGGAGCCGCTTCGTCGCATGGTGGTTCGGCGAGCTGTCCGGGTTCCTGCCCCCGCGGCTGACGGGGACCATCGGTCCACGCCACCGGCTACCAGTGGCGAGGCCGACCGACTTTGGCTGGGTGGTGGAGGTTGGCTCCAGGGTCCGCAGCCTGGCCGACTGGGCCGCGCGGAACCGGCGGCGCCCGGTCGTGCTGCACCTGCCGCCCGAGGCCGGCCTGTCCCGTGAGTTGACGCTCCCGGCCGCGGCAACGTTGTCCCTGCCGGATCTGCTGCGCCGTGAGATGGACCGGCTGATGCCTTGGCCGGGCGACCGGGTGTGGCTCGCCACGCAGGTGCTGCGCCGCACCGAGGGCGGGCGCAAGATCGAGGTTGAGCTGACCGTGGTGCCGGACGCCGCGGTCGAGCCAGCCCGGCGCGCCCTGGCTGGCCTCGATGTGCCGATCGCCGCGGTCGAGCTGGATGGGCCCGCCGGTAAGCGCATCCTGCTGCCGCCTGGCGAGGACCGCGCCACGGCCGGGCGCCGCCGGCTGCGGCGCGCGGCGCTGGCCGTCGCCGCCCTGTTTGCCGTCGCGGCGGTCGGCGCCGGCGGGTGGATCGGCTGGCAGAGCTGGCAGCGCGGCCACGAGATCGCGGCGCTGCAGGCCCGGATCGCGGCGGCGCGGCCGGCGGCGGAGGAGGTGCGGCAGTTGCGGCAGGAGATCGCCGGTCTGTCGGACAGCCAACGCTTTCTCGACGACAAGCGCCGGTCCGTCCCGGCCGCGTCGATCGTGCTCGAATCGGTCAGCCGGCTGCTGCCCGACGATGTCTGGCTGACCGACCTGTCGATCGCGGACGCGGCGCTGCGGGCCGGCGGCAGCGCGACCGACGCCTCCGCCCTGATCGGCGTGCTCGAAGGCTCCGGCCGGTTCGCCGACACCCGCTTCCTGGCCCCGAGCACGCGCGACCGCGAGACCGGCCGGGACCGGTTCAGCGTCGGCGCCCGCATCGAGCCGCGGCTGGAGCCCTGAGCATGGCATTGCTCCGTCTCCCCACGCGCTGGCTCGCTTTGGCCCTGCTGGCTGATCAAGATCACCGACCCGATCGGGGCGCAGTGGGTCTACGGCTACGACACGCTCGGACGGCGGACCTCCGCGAACGACCCGGATCTCGGAGTGACGACCTATCACTACGACGTCGCCGATCGCCTGCTGTGGCAGAAGGACTCCCGCAAAACGACGATCAGCTACACCTACGACGCGCTCAGCCGGGTCACGCGCAAACGAGTTCGGCTCGACACCGAACCGGTCGGTGGAGGGCAGGTCACCGACTATTTCTACGATGGCGGCGCAGCGGGATACGCGAACAAGGGCCAGTTGGTGCGCCAGGTGAATGCCATCGGGCGCCTGTGCACCGACTACGACGTCGCCGGCAGGGTCCTCCGGCAGAAATGGACGCTATGGGCGCCAACGGCAAGCAGTGCGACCAAGGCGACCACCTGCACTCAGGCTGACCCGACCGGCACCGTTACCGCAACGACGCAGTACGATGCCGGCGGTCGGGTGCTGGGGCGCAGATATCCGGACGGGGACCAGATCGGCCAAATCGGGACGACCGGTGCGGCGGGCAGCTGGAAATATGACGGCGCAGGACGCCTCAAGGAAATCCCCAACTTCGTCGCCCTGACCTACACCGCGTCGGGCCAGCCGCTGACGACGTACTACGCCAGCAACCTGGGCACGAGCAGCGGCGTGACCACGACCAACACCTACAATCCCAAACGGCTTTGGCTCGTCGACCGCACGATAACCCAGCCCGGTTCAGGAGGGTCTTCAGCGACGCGGTTTTATGCCCGTTATGGTCGCGACGTTAAGACAGGCCTGATCGCCACGGCCAACATTTCCAACGGGGCCACCGCGGAGAGCTGGACCTACACCTATGACGGGATGTTCCGCCTGACCAAGGCGGATTCCAGCGACAATGCGCGAGACGAGAGCTTCGAGTACGATTGGGCAGGGCGGATGACGAGCGGCCCGCGGGGGACCTACACCTATCCGGCCGTCGCCGCCAATCCGAACGTTACGCCGACAAAGCCGCATGCGCCGATCAGCGTCGGAGGCAAGACCTACCTGTGGGACGGCGCCGGGAATCTCAAGCAGGGGCCGAACGCAGAACGGGTTTTCGTCTGGGACGGCGAGAACCGGCCCACGTCGATCACGGTGGCCGCGGGCGCGGGAACATCAGCGACATTCCAGTACGGCCCGGACGGGACGCGCTGGCGCAAAGAACTGCCGTTGGGCGCAGGCTGCCCGACGGGTGCAACGCAGCCGAGCGTCGACAGCTTTGGCCCCGACATCGAGCGCAAGACCGATGTCACCTGCGCCAACAATGCTGCGACCACCCGTGAGACCTGGACCAAGTACCCGCATCCCGACGTGAAGCGGGTGGGCAGCGGCGCCTCGCTGGCGACCTATTACCTGCACCGTGACGGCCTGAACACGGTCCGGATGGTGACCAACCGGAACGGGGGTACGAGGAGTTCTCGACCTACACACCCTATGGCAAGCGCACGCAGACGCCGGCGGCGGCGGGGACGACCGAGGAGACCAAGGGCTTCATCGGCGAGCGGGAGGACCCGGAGGTTGGACTAGTCTACCTCAACGCCCGGCTCTACGACCCGGACATCGGCCGCTTCATCTCGCCGGATTGGTGGGATCCGTCCCTGCCGGGCGTGGGGACCAACCGGTATGCTTATGCCTTTAACGATCCGATCAACACGAGCGATCCGACAGGACATCAGGTTGGATCGGATTATGCTGCAAGTAAACTTGGGCCCGATTCGCCATCAGTTGGCGGCAATTACAACCGTGATTTGCGTGACGGGGATTTAGAAGCATATCATATGGCAGCGCGCCATGATTTTATGAGAACTCATCCGGGATATGCGGGAGACTCCATCGAATCACCGATAGTATCTCCAACAGATATTGTAACCGGCGGTTTCGCGGTCGGAGTCTTGAAAGGGATCGGTCGACTCGTCGGTGTAACGGTCACTAACGAAGTTGGAGGTGTCGTTGGTGGTTCCGTAGCAGGAGGCGTAGCGAATGTGGCGCAAAGCCTCGGCGCGGCAGCGGCGCCTGTGGTAGGAAAGGTGCTAACTTTCGCGAGGAGACCGGTTGAAAAGGCCTTTAGGAAGCATGGTGAAGATTTTGGCTTCACGGGCAACTTCAACCAGAAAGCAGCACAGCAATTCGAGGAAAAAGTGACATCATTTATCAATAGCCCCGGAGTGCAAACTAAAACGGGAAAGTATCACGGTCAGCCAGGATATACTCATCATGTCGACCCGACCACCGGCCTTAATGTTGTCGAGGGACCAGCGGGCAACTTCGTGACGGGCTTCCAACTCGGGCCAAGACAGCTTAGTGATGTGTTGAATCACGGCGTTCTCTGGTAGGATGGATTATGGAACAGAAGCCCATCACAATCACTCTCTCTCCGGCTGAGGCGCTGGTGTTGTTTGAGTGGCTCTCTCGAACAGATGACGCTCAATTGCTTCCGACGCAGCACTCCACGGAACAAATCGTGTTGTGGCGACTCGAAGGTAAACTCGAAAAGCAAATAGATGTCTTGTTTTCGAGCGATTACCAAGCCACTATTGAAGAAGCGAGATCCGAACTACTCCGACTCTATGGAGATAATTCACGCCTAGATCAATGAGGCCAATAGGCGAGACGGTAGCTTCGGTGATGACGCTGTTGGCCATCCGAGCTTGTGGAGTGGCGCGGGGTCGCCACCGTAACCGCTTCCTCCGCCCCAACACCCGGATTTCGGGTGACGCGCACGGGGCTCCTATGATCCGGAGCAGGGCGAAGTTGCGGTGACACCGCAAGTCGGGTGGGTTCCGTCCTTCGGCGGGAATCGGCGATGGCCTTGCCACCGGAGCCGTTCTTCAACGTCTTTGAGGTATATTCTCTGCGCCTGACCCAGGCCGCTTTCAGGCTCAGCCATGTCGCAATTTGTACCGCTGTATCTGCTTCGGCTATCCTGGAGCCGCTTCTTCGCCTGGTGGCTCGGCGAGTTGGCGGGATTTTTGCCCGAGCAGCTGACGGGGACCGTCGGCCCGCGCCACGGGCTGCCGGTGGCGAGGTCGACCAGCCATGGCTGGGTGGTGGAGACAGGATCGAAGGTCAGGGGCTTGGCCGATTGGGCCGCGCGGAGCCGGCGACGACCGATCGTCGTGTATCTTCCCCCGGAGGCCGGTTTGTCCCGTGAGCTCACGCTTCCCGCGACAGCAAATTCGTCGCTTCGCCGACCTTCAGCTGCGCGGTCTGGTTGTCCAGCACCGCCAGCGACGGCGACGACACCACCCGGACATTGGTGATGCTGGCGAGCGCATCCAGGATGACGCGGAAATTTCCGCTGCTGATGATGAAGTTGAAGCCCGGGACGGCCGGGTTGACCCCGAAGCTGTTGTTCTGGGTGAAGACGCTGGAGAAGTTCCCGCTCTCCAGCCAGAAATGCACCCCGTAGCGCAGCTGGTCGGTCAGGGTGACCTCGGCGATCGTCGCCTCGATCAGCACCTGGTACCGCGGCGTGTCCATCAGCCGGATCGCCGCCTCGATCTTCCGCCAGGCCTCCGGCGTCGCCATGACCATGAGCGAGTTGCGCTCCTTGTTGGCGACGATCTGCGCGCCGTCGAACGGATCGGGACCGCGTCCCGCGCTACCCGATCCACCTCCGCCAGAGCTGCCGCCGACCATGCTATTCAGATCATCCGACAGGATGCCGAGCTTGTCGCCGGCGGACATTACCGCGCCCGTGTCCAACGCACCGCCATCGGCGCGCGAGGGGATCGAGGACGCGCCGGTGGACGCCGTCTGAACCGGCAAGGATGGAGCGACCGGGCTGCTGCCCCCGCCCGAGGAGCCACCGCGCCCCCCGCCCATGAACTGGCCCATGATCGAGGCGAGGTTCTCGGCCGTGCCGTTCTCGACCCGATACACGTAGAGCTGGACGCCCTGCTTGTCGCCCTGGTCGAGCCGGTTGATCCAGGTTTCGGCCTGGCGCAGGCGCACCGGCTGCCTGGCCACCACCATGACCGCGTTGAGCCGGCGCACCGGGATGAAGTCGATCCCGCCCTGCATTGGCGTGCCCTCGGCGCCCAGCTTGAAGACGGAGCGGAGCTCCCGGATCATCGAGGCGGGATCGGACCGGCGCAGGGGGAACAGCCCCGCGGAGACGCCGCGCATGGCATCGACATCGAAGGCCGCGACCATCTCGGCGATCGCCGCCCGGTCGCCGCTCGCTCCGGAGATCACCACGAGATTCCGGGCCGGATCCGTCCGGACCATGTTGCTGTTCGCCACCGGGCTGATCAGCGGTGCGATGGTGGCCGCCTGGACGAAGCGCAGGGGAATGATCGACACACCGTAGCCGGTCGGCAGCGGCGTCGGGTCCGATCCCAGCTGCACCATCACCCGCCCGCCCGCGGCCTCGGCGGCCGGCACGATGCGATAGGCCGCGCCTTCGGCAATCAACGCGGCGCCGTTCATCCGCAGCACGGTCTCGACCGTCGCCAGAAGGTCCTGCCGGCTGAGGGCGGCGCTGCTGGACACCGTCGCAGTTCCCTGGATCCGCGGATCGACGCTGTAGGAGGCTTTCAGCGTGTCCGCGAGGACAGCCTTCAGGAAGTCGCGGATATCCGCGTTCTCGAAGTTGATCTGTGCGCCCTGGCCGGAGACAACGACCGGCGCGGCGCCCGCGCCGGCCGGGACGGGGGCGCCATCGGTGCCGAAGTATAGCTGTGGGGCGCGAAGATCGGTCGGCGCAGAGGTCACCGCCACCGAGCCCAAGGGCTGCCGCGCCAGTTTCGACGGGACATCGAAATTCGCCGTGGCCAATGGATTGAACCGCGGGAGGGAGTCTTGGCTCATCTGCTGGCAACTGGCCACGCCCAGCGCTGCCGCCAGAATTGCAGCAACCCGCAAACCGGCAAGCCAGCCGGCCTTCCCCACACGGTACATGCGACGAACCGTCCCCCACGCGTCCGAATATGTGCCTATTCGGATCACCTTCACCATGCCGGGCCGGGACCGCAATGGCAAGTGACGGTCTTCGACCCTCGAAGCCCGCCAGAGCGGCGGTCAGCGCGCGATAACGGGGTCAGTTATCGCGCGCTGGCCGCAAAGCAGCGGATACCGGAAGGAACGGCCTCCACTCACGATCTCCTGTGCGCCCGGCGACATGGCGCGAGACTGGTCCGTGCCGCCACTCCGCATAAATCCCTATTAGATTGACGTTTTGCAGCTTTGTGAGATAATTATTGATAATTCTTGATAGTTAGCTCGAAAGAAACCGTCGCAATCTGGCGGCATGCTCCAGGGAGCCAACAGACCCTCAGGAGAGACGCCGAGATCCTTCGCCAACTACGGGGGTATCCGTGGGTTATGCCGCTCTCGCCAGATTGGCTGGACGGACAGCTCTTGATGGGCTGTCCATGGCGGTGCTTGCCCTGGCGGCTTCGATCCCGGTCGCCCGGGCCGAAACCGTCGAAATCCGTCTCGAGCCGAACCAGAGCATCCGGCAGATCTCGGAACGATATCTGGGCGACCCCGATCTCTGGCCCGAAATCCTCAAGGCCAGCAATCTGGCTTCGGTTGCCCAGCTCTCACCCGGCCAGCCGCTGCGGGTGCCGGTGGATCTCGTCGCCGCCGCCATGCGCGCCCTCGAGCGCTGCGCCGACCAGATCCGGGTGGCGAATCTCGCGGGCGCCCAGCTGTTCGCGCCGGACGAGATCGGCAGAGCCGTCGATCTCTACGACCGGGCGCTCGGCCGTCGCGTCGAGCGCGCCTGGGGCGACGCCAAGGACCTCGCCCTCGAATCCCACTCGGAGGCCACGAAGGCCCTCGTCCTCTCGGAAGAGCGGCGCGACGAGGCCGCCGAGGCGCTGCTGAGCGACAGGAACGGACGGGTCGAGGCCCAGAAGCCGAAGGATCTGGCGTGGAACGACGCTCAGCTCCGCGCCGTGCTAGTGGAAGAGGAAAAGGTCCGCACCCTGTCCGAGTCGACGGCCCAGCTCACCTTCCGCGACGCCAGCCGGCTCCGGCTCAACGCCAATTCGAACGCCATCATCCAGGAGATGCGCTACGACCCGCTGACCCGGCATGAGGAGGCGAAGGTCAGCCTGGTCGAGGGCGACTTCTACGCCCTGCTCGGCAGCGAGAGCGACCGGACGAGCTTCGCCGTCGACATCCCGGAGGCGAAGGCCCGCATCGAGTCCGGCGACTTCTGGGTCAGCAGCAACGCGTCCGGCGCCAGGTTCACCAATTACGACGATCGTCCCGTCGCGGTCGCGGCCAGCGGCGAGACGGTGGTGCTCGGGCGGAACGAGGGGCTCGTCCTCTCCGCCAAGGGCAAAGCCGGCGAGAAGCGCGCCGTGCTCGGCGCGCCCCGGCTCTCCGCGCCGGCGAATGACGGCGTCGCCTACAACAGCGCGGCCGAGCTCGCCTGGGCCGGCCCCGAGGGCGCCGGAGGCTACTGGCTCGAGATCGGCGCCGACCAGTCGTTCGACACCATGCTGGTGTCCGAGTTCGGCCTGCAGAAGCCCGCCTTCCGTGCCGAGCAGCTGCCGCCCGGCGAATACTACTGGCGGGTCTCCGCCCTCGACGCCTTCGGCCTGCCCGGCGAGCGCACCGCCCCCTGGCGCTTCACCGTGGTGATCGACAAGGTCGCGCCCTTCCTGAGGATCGAGGCGCCGGGCGAGGGGGTGATCGAGCGCGACGCCGCGATCGAGATCCGGGGCGAGACGGAGCCGGGGGCCGCCGTCTCCGTGAACGGCCGTCCGGTCGAGGTGAGCGCCCTCGGGCGGTTCGCCGGGCCACTGGCGGCCAGCGAGGGCGAAAACCGCCTCGAGATCGTCGCGGCCGACCCCGCCGGCAATGTCACGCGGCTGCTGCGCAGCTTCAGCCACATGCCGGACCGGTCCGAGCCCGTCGTCCTGGACGCGTCGGTTCCCCGCGACCCGGCGGGCCGGGTGCTGGCCGCCGGCGACACCGTGTCCCTCGCCGGCCGCACGAAGCCGGACTCCCGGATCGATATCGTCGGCGCCGACGGCACTCTGCGCGGATCGGCAGCCAGCGATCCGGCCGGCCGCTTCGCCCTCAACATCGAGCTCGGCGCCGACGAGGATTCGCTCTCGGTCGTCGTCACCGCCCCGTCGGGCTTCCGCACCGCGCAGAGGCTCGACATCGTGGTCGACCGCGAGCGGCCGACCATCACACTTTCGGAGGAGTTGCCCCGGCTCACCGCCTCTGAAACCGTGTTCGTCAAAGGGCAGGTCGCCAAGGCCGGCGCGACGCTCCTCCTCAACGGCGGCGAGGTCATGCTGAAGGACGGCGCCTTCGACGAGATCGTCAGCCTGCGCGCCGGCGACAACCCGATCGAGCTCGTCGCCACCGACAGGCTCGGCAACACCGACGTCGCCCGGTTCACGATCACGCTCGACGAGGATCCGCCCCGGCTGGTCGCGGCCAAGCTCACGCCCGAAACCGGCGATGCCGGGTCCTTCGCGGCGCTCGAAATCCGCGCCTCGGACGCCTCGGGGCTCGCGGCGACCGCGCTTGCGACCGTGGGGTACGGGGCGGAGGCGGCCGAGGGCGTGCTCCGGTTCAACCGCACCACGCAGACCTATCAGGGCTCGATCCCGGTCCCCCGCGGAAGGCTGAAATCGGCGGCGGTCAGGCAGGTGGAGCTCACGGATGCTGCCGGCAACCGGCAGTCATACCGCATGGATTGAGCGGGAGATCATCGAGGGAAGGCTTGGGCGGGGGCGATGAGCAAGACGGCAGGACACTCGGGTAGGACAGCGTTCGGCATCGCCTTGGCGGTGTTGGCGGGGGCATGGGCGTCGCCGGTGCAGGCCGACGACAGGCCGGCCCTGATCACCTTCGGCCGGGATGCGCCCACCCGGGAAGGCGACTTCTACCGCGAGCAGACGATCTATGTCAGCGTGCCGGAGGGCTCGACCGAGCGGCTGTGGATCAACGTGTTCGATCCCGGAATCGGCCCGGAATTCGACCAGACGATGGGTCCGGCCGGGGCGAACCGGACCCGCTACGCGGTGTTCGGCGGCCCCGGTGCGTTCTGGGTTCCCCCGCTGGTTCCCGCCGTGCCATCGCCCGAGCAGTCGGCTGCGGGCACGCTGATCGCGGAGAAGGTCTTCGGCGCGGAGCCGGAGGCGGTCGGCCAGTGGCGGAATGTGGCCGTCGTCGATCCGCGCCAGGGCGAAGCCGTGGACGGGCGGCGGATCTTCCGCCTGCTGGTGCAGGGCCTCGAGGGGGCCGCCGGCAACGTCTACGACGTCGCGGTGAGCGCCCGCGAAACCCGGCAGGTGGAGCCCGAGGGGCTGGAGATCTTCGCGTACCGGCCCGTCGTCCGCGTCCCCGATCAGAAATCCTTCGCGCAGCTGCGGTTCCGCCCGCCGGCAGGGGCCGACCGGCTGGTCGTCCACGGCTTCGATCTGGCCCATGGGACCCTGCAACTGACGACCGCCTTCTCCTCGGTTCCGCTCAAGGCGTCCGGCCAGGACGAGTGGGCGACGACCGAGGTCTCTTCCGTCCCGGGCCCGGCCGGGGCGGAGGCCGCTCTCGACTTCGGCCGCGGCGTGGAGATGCCGAACGACGCCACCTTCATGATCGCCGATGCCGCGGGCGCGCCGGTACGGTTCGAGCTTCCGGTGAAGCTGTGGCCGGCCCTCGTCCGGCCGAAGCCGGCGGTCGACCGGGTCGATCTCGCGGCCTGCGGGTCGGTCTCCTTCGATGCCGGCAGGTCCGTCGATCCGAAGGGCGGTCCGCTGGCCTATCGCTGGGACTTCGGCGACGGCGCCACCGCCGACGGTCCGCTGGTCCGCCACGACTACAGGGCGCCGGGCCGGTACAAGGCCCGTCTGGAGATCCTCGGCTCCTCCGCCAGGATCGGCGACGGGGCCGCGACCGATGTCCCGGTCGACGTGCAGGTGCCCCCTGAGGCCCGCATCGCGTCCCCCGCATCCGCGGCAACGGGCGCCGAGGTCGCGTTCGACGGCAGCGGGTCGGTGGCCGGCAGGTTGCCGATCCGGCGCCTGACCTGGCACTTCAACGATGGAGCCACGCTCGCCGGCACCAAGGTCAGCCGGCGTTTCGACAAGCCGGGCCGCTATCTCGCCAGCCTGACGGTCGATGACAGCTCCCGCGAGCCCTGCGGTGCCGACACCGTGGAGGCCGCGATCGTCGTCAACACGACGCCGGTCGCCGTTGCCGGCCCCGGCCGCCGCGTCTCGGTGGGCGAAAGCATCCCCTTCGACGGCCGCCGGTCCTTCGATCCCGACGGCCGGATCACGGCCTACGCCTGGGATTTCGGCGACGGCACGCGGAGCACGGCCGCCGAGCCGCCCCATGCCTATGACAAGCCCGGCACCTACACCGTCACGCTGACCGTCACGGACGACGCCGGCCTGCCCAACTCGACGGCATCGGCCACGGCCACGATCGTCGTCAACGCCCCGCCGCTGTCCGTCGCCGGTCCGGACCGGACGGCCGCCGTCGGCGAGCCGCTGGCGTTCGACGGCTCGGCCTCCGGCGACCCGGACGGCCGCCTCCTGGCCTGGGACTGGGATTTCGGCGACGGCCGCGCGGGGACCGGGGAACAGACGACCTACGCCTTCAGCCAGCCCGGCCTCTATCGGGTGAAGCTCACCGTGCGGGACGATTCCGGCACCGATTCCGCGACCAATGAAAGCACGCTCAGCGTGCGGGTGAACGCCCCGCCGGTCGCACTGGCCGGCGCCGATCAGCTGGTCACCGCCAGCGCCGTGACCTTCGACGGCACCGCCTCCACCGATTCGGACGATGCGATCGCGGAATACGCCTGGGATTTCGGGGACGGCAGCACCGGCACCGGGCCGCGGCCGACCCATGTCTACGAGACCCATGGCCGCTACCAGGTCCGCCTGACGGTGACCGATCGGTCGGGAACGAAATTGAACGCGGCGACCGACAGCCTGACCGTGGTGGTCAATGCCCGGCCGGTCGCCGACCCCGGGCCCGACCGGATCGTCGCGCCCGGCGAAAAGGTGGTGTTCGACGGCAGCCGCTCGCTCGACCAGGACGGCGACATCACCGACTATCGCTGGGACTTCCGCGACGGCAGCGTGGCGAGCGGCCGGGTCGCGTCGCACAGCTTCGCCCGGCCGGGGATCTATGATGTCAGGCTGGCGGTGGCCGACGACAGCGGCGATGCCGACGCCGTCGACTACAAGGAGGCCAGGATCACCGTCAACGCCGCGCCGGTCGCCGACCCGGGCGCCGACCGCATCGCCGCGCCGGGCGACGTGGTCAGGCTGAGCGCCGCGAATTCCTACGATCCGGACGGCCGGATCGTCAGCTACCGCTGGGATTTCAGCGACAGCGGCAAAGCCGTGTCCACCGCGCAGGTCGAGCGGACATTCACCGAGCCCGGGCTCTACACCGCCCGCCTCACCGTGGCCGACGACAGCGGCGCGTCGAACGGCTTCGAGTCCCGCGAGGTCGAGATCGCGGTCAACCACGCCCCGGTCGCCGACCCCGGCGACGATGTGGTGACCGAAAGCCTGGTCGTCTCCTTCGACGGCACCGGCTCGGTCGATCCCGATGGGGATGCCCTCAGCTATCGCTGGGATTTCGGCGACGGCGCCTCCGCCATCGGCGCGACGGTGCAGCACACCTATGCGGGCGGCGGCACCTACCCGATCATCCTCGTCGTCGATGACGGCAAAGGCTTCCGGAACTCGGTCGATCAGGCCGCCAGATCCCTGGTCATCCACAAGCCGCCGATCGCGAATGCCGGCGGCAATCGCGAGGTCTGCACCGGCGACGTGATCACCTTCGACGGATCGAAATCCACGGATCCGCAGGGCGGTGCGCTGCGCTACACCTGGGATTTCGGCGACGGGACAGGCTCCGGCATCGTCAACCCGACCAAGACCTATCGCAGCGAGGGGGTCTACCCGGTCACCCTGTCGGTGAGGGACAGTGCCAACCTGTCGAACAGCGACGGTGTCGACCGGGTGTCGGTCAAGGTCGACCAGGGCCCCTATGCCGATGCCGGCCCGGATATCGAAGCCTGCGCGATGTCCCCGATCGATTTCGACGCCTCGCGCTCGTTTGATCCGAACGGGACGATCAAGCGCTACGACTGGGATTTCGGCGACGGCAAGTCCGCGATCGGCGAGAAGCCGAACCATATCTACGAACGTCCCGGCGACTACCGGCTGTTCCTGAAGATCGAAGGCCAGCGTTTCGGCAAGTGTGATCCCCACTCCACCGACGAGATGTCGGTCCGGATCCTGCGGGGACCGGTCGTCAAGATCGTCGCCCGGGCGGCGGCGCCGCTCGGCGACGTCACCTTCGACGGTTCCGGCTCCGCCATTCCGGGCGGCAAGATCACCGGCTGGAGCTGGGATTTCGGCGACGGCAAGTCCGCCGAAGGCGCGGTCGTCACGCACCGCTTCACCGAACCCGGCCGGAAGAAGGTCACCCTGGCCGTGACCAGCGATTCGACCTCCCCCACCTGCCAGCGGGTGATCGGCACGCATGTCGTGGACGTCAATGCCCCGCCCGTCGCCGTGATCACAGCGCCCGAGAGCATTTCCCAGGGCGAGGAGCTGCTCCTCGATGCCGGCCGATCGCATGATCCGGACGGGGCGATCGCCGTCTACAGCTGGGACTTCGGGGACGGCGAGACGGCGACGGGGGTCCGGGTCAACCGTCGCTTCGGCACCGCTGGTGCCCGCAAGCTGCGCCTGACGGTCGCCGACGAGGCCGGCGTGGAGAACTCGTCCGCGACGGTCGAGCAGATGCTGGTCGTGCGCCCGCCGCCCACGCCCGAGATCGGCCTGCCGGCCGCCGCCTGCATCGGCGAGGACGTTCGTCTCGTCGTCGACGCCGCGGCGAAGCCGGCGGGCGACGGCTGGCGCGACGCGGGCGGGACGAAGGGGGCCCGCACCTTCGTCAGGCGGTTCGAGCATCCGGGCCGCTACGACGTGACGGTCATCCCGGATGATGGCCATGCCCTCGCCGTCAGCCGCCGGCCGCAGACCCGAATCCTGCACGTGAACCGGCCGCCGGTGCCGGTGCCGGGCCCGCAGCGCCTGGTCTGCCCGATGACCGAGGTCGCCTTCGACGGCACGTCGTCCTACGACGATGACGGCCAGATCGTCCGCTACCAGTGGGATTTCGGCGACGGCGAGAGCGCCCAGGAGGCGAAGGCGACCCATGTCTTCGCCAAGCCCGGAACCTATGATGTCGTGCTGACCGTCACCGACGACACGGCGTCGAGCTGCGCCGCGGCCAGCAGGTCGACGCGGGTCGTGGTCAATGCGCCGCCGATCGCCGATGCCGGGCCGCCGTTCGAGGCCTTCGTGGGCGGCGCGGCGGACGCCGTGCTGCTCGACGGCTCGCGGTCCAGCGACCCCGACGGCGGCGCGCTGACGCAGGTGTGGCGGATCGGCGACGGCACGGTCGAGACCGGCGAGCGCGTCCGCCACCTGTTCCGGCAGACCGGCGAGATCCCGGTGGCGCTCACGGTCACCGACAGCTCGGGGCTGCCCTGCGGCGTGGCGACCGACGACACCGTCGCCACGGTCCGCCGGCGGTCGCCGTTGCAGGTGACTGGGACGCCCACGCCCGGATCCCCGGAGTGAGCTCGCTGTCCTGGCCCCTGTCGCTGAGCCTCCGCCGCAAGCTGCTGCTGTTCTCGGCGCTGATCGCCGCGCTGCCGCTGCTCTTCGCCGGGCAGTCGCTGATCCGGATCGCCCGCGACGAGATGAAGAGCACGGCCAATGAGCGGCTGGTCACCACGGTCCGCGAGGTGACCGGCCAGATCGACGACATCTATGAGCGCGCCTGGCTGGCCCCCCTCCTGCTGATCCGCAGCGCCGTCGACAGCCAGCAGGCGAGCGTCGGCGAGAAGGTCGCCATCCTCACCCACGGCATTGCCCAGCTGCCGGATATCGTCGCCTTGCAGATCACCCTCGATGGCGGCCGTCTGCCGCTGGTGATCTCGCAGAACCGGTTCAGCACGACGCTGACGGAAGCGGGCATCCAGCCTTTGCCCCTGCTGCGGGTGCCGCCGGAGGTGATCCTGGCCGTGGCGCCCGATGGGGGGACGGCGGCGCGGATCACGGCCGTCGATTACGAGCCGAAGACCGACACCTGGCTCGCGACCGTGGTCCTTCCGCTCGACAGCAGGTTCAGCGGCGCGCGCGCGGTGCTCTCGGCGCGGATCGATCTCCGCCGCATCCGGGACTTCATCGCCGGCCAGCCGTTCCGCCAGGTCGGCATGATCACCACGGTCGACGCGCAGGGGCGGAAGTTGTTCGACCCCGAGCTGGAAGAGTCGGGCGAGGTCAAGCAGCTGAGCCGGCGCGAGATCGTGAGCAAGGCGCTCGCCGCGCGCGAGGGCGATCAGGCTCGCGCCATCAGCGTCGACACCTATTCGCGGCCGGATGGAACCGCGATGCTCGGCAGCTTCGCCTTCGTCCGCAGCTTCGATTGGGCCGTCATCGTCGAGCAGAGGGAGGCCGACGCGTACTACGCCGCCGATGTCATGATCGAGAGCCTTTTTTACTGGGTGATCGGCGGGCTCGCCGTCGCGGGTCTGGGGGCTGCGGTGTTCGCCCATCGCATCAGCCGCCCGATCCTGGCGATCGGGGAGGCGGCGAACGAGGTGGCCAAGGGGAACTACCGGGTCCAGGTCAGGAATGTGCGCTCCAGGGACGAGATCGGCGAGCTGGCGAAGCGCATCAACAACATGATCGTGCAGATCAACGAACGCTTCGAACTGGCCAAGTTCGTGTCCCACGGCACGATGGATGCCATCCGGCAGTCGGACGAAGCCGGCGTTCGCCTGGGCGGAAGTCGCTGCGAAGTCGCGATCCTCTTCGCCGACATCCGCGGCTACACGGCCTTCGCCGAAAGCCGCGACCCGGAGACGGTGGTCGAGACGCTGAATTTCTATCTCGCGGCCCAGGCCGATCTGGTGGCCGCCCACAATGGCGACATCGACAAATTCGTCGGCGACCAGGTCATGGCCGTGTTCCAGGGCCCGACCATGGCCGCCGACGCCCTGCGCTGCGCCACGGCCATGCAGACGCACATGGCCGATGCCTCGGCTGCCAGCCCCGACCGGGACCTCGCGATCGGCATCGGCATCGACATGGGCGAGGTGGTGATGGGCGCGATCGGCGCACGGGATCGCATGGACTTCACCGTGCTCGGGGATCACGTCAACATTGCCGCCCGCCTGTGTGCGGCCGCCAAGCCGAGGCAGACGCTCGCAACCGTCGCCGTGGTCGAGGCCGCGACCGGCCTGGACCTGCCGCTCGCGTTCCGCGCGCTCGACCCGATCGCCCTCAAGGGCAAGAGCGCACCGCTCAGCGTCTATGACATCCAGCCGGCGAGCCGCGCGGTTGCCTGAGGCGACCGGCGCCCTGCGGTCAGATCCGTTCAATGGAAGCGCCTTGGCGAGAAGGCCGTCAGCGCGTCCGGCGTCGGGCCGCCGCGGAGGAGGGCGGCGACGGATATCGGATCACGAACACCCGGCTGGGACGGCCCGATCCCCTCGAAATGGGGGATCGACGGCCCGATGCGGCGAGGCGCTAAATATGCTTGGATGCCGTGGTCCTAGGCGCCATCCAGTCCGACCCGGAGCTATCCCCACCACGCTCCGGGTCGGACTGAATCCCGGCAGCCCGCTCACAGGTCGCGCAGGTCGGACCGGTCGACGAGCTCGATCTTGACGCCGTCGGGATCGCGGATGAGGCCGATGCGGCCGATGCCGGTTCCCGCCGGCTTCGGCGTGCCCGGCTCGGCCGGCACGCCCTGCGCGGCGAAGGCCGCGAGCGCCGCGTCGACGCTGTCCACGCGCAGCGCGAAATGGCCGTAGATCGAGCCGGCCGTGCTGGGCGTCGGCCGGTGCAGCAGCTCGAGCACGTCGTAGCCATAGTGGAGGTAGACGATGGAGAGCTGGGTGGCCGGGACCTGCATCAGCTTCAGCGTCTTCATGCCCAGCCTGCCCTGATAGAACTCCAGCGCGCCGTCGAGGTCATTCGCCGTCAGCGAATAGTGGTCGAACGACTTGACGATCGGGTGCTCGATCGGATCGACGCGCATCTTCCCGTCGCGCTGGATCAGCTCGACCCGGGCGCCGTTGGGGTCGCGGAGAAAGGCGAGCCGGCCATGGCCTGTCCCCGCGACCTTCGGCGCCACCAGCCCTTCGTGGCCCGCCGCGACGAGGCGCGCGTAATCAGCGTCGAGATCGTCGCTCAGGAAGGCGATATGGGTCACGCCGAAGACCTCGTCGGGCGCCGGTTCGGCCCGGTGGAGCAGCTCGATCAGCCCGCCGGCGATCTGCAGATAGACGACGTCGGTGCGGGTCGACGGGATCAGGCCCTGGAACACGATCTTCGCGCCCAGGATGTGCTGGTAGAAGGCGAGCGATTTCCGGAGGTCTCGGATGACGATGCCATAGTGGTTGAATTCGGTGAGCACGGCCCTGGTCTCCCTGGTTTCCTGCGGTGTGGCGTCAATTGCGGTCGAGATCGACCCGGCGGCCTTCTTCCGCCGAGACGTAGGCGGCGTAGATCACCTCGACGACGCCGCTCGCCAGCGCCAGGCCCGAGAGGGGTTCGCGGGCCTGGGCGATCGCCTCGACGAAGTCCTGCATCTCCTGCGGATAGCCCCGCACCCAGTCCTCGTCGGGGGCGACGGAGATCCAGCCGGTGCGGCTTTCGATCTTCTCGTGCAGATATTCGGTGCCGAAGGCGGCCGGGTCGGGCGTGAACGCCGTCAGCCCATCATTCGGCGTCATCGCGCCGCGATAGACGGCGTTGGTGGTGTAGACCTCGAAGGTGTTGCGCACGCCGCCGAGCGCGGCGAAGGAGGCGGTGACGACGGCCTTGGTGCCGTCGCTGAAGCCGATCACCAGATTCGCCCAGGTCTCGACATCCTGCCAGTCCGAGACCAGCCAGCTGTGGCCGGCCCGGCGGACGGCGTCGGTGTCGTAGAGCGCGGCGACCTCGGCGGTGACGGAGGTGGCCCGGATCGGGCCGGTGCCGGCGATCTCGCCCTCATAGGCCTTGAGGTGCAGCGCCGCCCCGATCGGGTGGGAGCCGAGCATCAGCAGCGACCCGCCGCCCGCGGTCTCGCGCCGGCGGGAGCGCAGGGCGTGCGAGCCGCTGTGGCTCTCCTCGGCGCGGATGTCGATGATGGCCCCCTTCGCCTGCTTCAGCAGCCGCTTGGTCTTGGCCATCGCCGGGGCGTAGACCCAGTTCTCGGCATAGAGGAACAGCACGCCGTTCTCGCGCACCGCCCGCTCGATCTCGCCGACCGATGCCAGGGCCTGCTCGCGCTCCCGCCGCGCCCGCTCGGGACCGGCCGAGCCTCCGGCGCTGCCGAAGGCGCCGGTCATCGGCTTCTCGCAGATGACATGCTTGCCGGCCTTCGCCGCCGCCACCGCGATCGGCGCGTGCAGCGCGTTCGGCACGCACAGGCAGACGACGTCGATGCCGGGCTCGGCCAGCAGCTCCTGCCAGGACGCGCAGGTCTTCGCCACCCCATGGGCCTGGGCGAAGGCGGCGGCGCGCTCGGGCCTGGTGGCGGTCACGGTGGCCAAGCGGATGCCGACCCCATGGACCTGCTTGAGGCCCTCGACATGCAGATGGGCGGAAAAGCCCGCGCCGATGAACCCCACCGAGATCGTCTTCATGCGCCGCTTCGCCTTCTCAGCTCCGGCCGCCGCCCCAGGGCGTGACCGTGATATCGGGGATGTGCAGATGGGCCGGCCGGTCGAGCAGCCAGAGGAAGATCTCGGCGATGTCCGCAGGCCGCAGCATCAAGGCGCGCTGGGCCTCCGACGGCGGCTCCAGCTTGTGGCTCCAGATCGTGGTGTCGACCGGCCCGGGGCTGACCGAGGTGACACGGATGCTGGAGTTCCGATACTCCTCGACCAGCGCTTCGGTCAGGGCCCGGACGCCGAATTTCGTGGCGGCGTAGAGGCTGGCGCCCGGCGTGCTGCGCCAGGCCCCGGTCGACTGGACGTTGAGGATCCAGCCCGCCGGAGCCCGTTCGAGATGGGGCAGCACGGCGCGGCACATCAGATAGGTGCCGGTCAGGTTGGTGTCGATCAGCCGGTGCCACTCCTCCGGCGTCGTGTCGGCCAGCCGGCGGCGCGCGCTCATGCTGACGCCGGCGCTGTTGACCAGCACGTCGATGCGGCCGAACCGGTCGACGACCCCCTGCACCGCCGCCGCGACCTCGGCCTCGTCCCGGACATCGGCGGCGACGCTGACGACCCTGCCGCGATGATCCGGATGCAGGGACGCGATCGCCTCGTCCAGGCGGCCGCGGTCCCGCGCCACCGCGGCGACCTGCAGGCCGTGCCCGGCGAAGGCGGCGACCGTCGCCAGGCCGATGCCCTGGCTGCCGCCGGTGACGATGGCGACCTGGCCGGCCATCAGCCCTTCACCGCGCCCTCGCTCAGCCCGCGGACCAGGAGCTTCTGCGAGAAGGTGAAGACCAGGACGGCCGGAATGCTCATCACCACCGAGGCGGCCATCAACTGCCCCCAATGGATGCCGTTCTCGTCGATGAAGAAGGCCAGCGCCACCGACAGTGGTCGCCGGTCCAGCCCGTTGGTGAAGACCAGCGCGAACAGGAACTCGTTCCAGGCCAGGATGAAGGAATACATCGCCACGGCCGCCAGGGCCGGCTTCGACATCGGGATCACGACGAGCCAGAGCAGCTGCGGCAGCGAGCAGCCGTCGACGATGGCGGCTTCCTCGATCTCCCGCGGCAGGTTGTCGAAGAAGCCTTTGATCATCCAGATCGCGATCGGGAAGATCACCATCAGATAGACCAGGACCAGCCCCTGATAGGTGTTCATCAGGTCGAGGTTCCGCAGCGTCACGAAGAACGGCACGATGACGACGACGCGCGGGAACAGCTGGGTGAACAGGACCGACCACAGCAGCGTGTTGCGGCCGGGAAAGCGGTAGCGCGAGAAGCCATAGGCGCCGAGGACGCCGACGACGAGCGCCACGATCGTCGTCGCGCTGGCGACGATCAGGGTGTTCAGGAAGCTGCGGATCAGATCCGGGTTGCGGAACACGCCGATGAAGTTCTCGAAGGTCAGCGGGCTGGGGATCCAGCTTGGCGGGAAGGCATAGACGTCGCTTTCCTCCTTCAGCGCGGTGCTGACGCCCCACAGCAGCGGCAGGATGCTGAACAGCACCAGGACCAGGCCGGAGCCGTGGACCAGGAGATAGCGCCCGGCGGTTCGTGTCGCCTTCCCGGTCATGCGTCTGCACCCCTCCGGCCGCCCTGGACGCTCCTGCTCGCCAGCCCGTAGACGACGAACAGCGACAGGACGCCGATGAACAGCAGGACGCTCAAGGCGGAGGCGCCGCCCAGGTTGAACTCGCCGAAGCCGACCTTGTAGATCTCCAGGCCCCAGACCCGGGTCGATTCCGCCGGCCCGCCGCCCGTCATGATCACCAGCGTGTCGAAGGAGTTGATGCCGCTGACCGTCTCCAGGATCAGGGCGATGATGATGACGCCCCGCAGCAGCGGCAGGGTGATGTAGCGGAACATCTGCCAGGAGCTGGCTCCGTCGACCCGCGCCGCGTCGTACAGCTCGTTCGGGATGCCCTGCATCCGGGCGAGGATCAGCAGCATGACGAAGGGGAAGCCGGCCCAGGAATAGGCGACGATGACGGTGAAGATGGCGATGTCGGGGTCGCCGAGCCAGTTGAGGGCGAGATCGCCCAGGCCCCAGGAGCGCAGGGTCTGGTTCAGCAGGCCGGTGTCGGTCTGCACGATCCAGCGCCACAGGTTGGCGCCGACCACCGACGGGATCGTCCAGGGCAGGATCACCAGCACGCGCATCCACACCGTGCCGCGCACCCTGGCGTTGAAGATCACCGCGGCCAGGAAGCCCAGCGCGAACCGCAGCACGACGGTGCCGATCACCCAGATCAGCGTCCGCTGCAACAGCGGCCAGGTGCCGGGGTCGTCGAGGATTCTGATGAAATTGTCGAGGCCGACGAACACCGTCCGGAAGGTCGGCAACTGCACCTTGCTGACGCTGAACTGCAGGGTCTGGATGACCGGGTAGAACATCATCAGCCCGATCAGCACGCAGGCGGGCGCGACCAGGATGTAGCCGCGGCCCCATTTCTGCATCGCGATCCATCGGCGCCGGGCACGGGCGGCGGCGCGAGGGGAGGGGGCACCCGGCCGTTCCGCCTCCACCCCCCGCAAGGCCGCCGGCACGGTCACGGGCGCAGCCCGCGCATGAACCGGGCGAAATGGGGCAGGGCGATCTCCGGCGGGGCGATCTCGGGATGCCAGCCCTTCTCCCACTCGAAATGCACGAAGCCCTGGTAGCCGACGCTTTCCAGGAGGTCGATGAAAGACCGGATCGGGACGGTCCCCTCGCCGGTCAGGGCGAAATCGAAGCCGCCGGCGTTCGCCGCCTTCGAATCCTTCACATGGACATGCTTGATCCGGTCGCCGAGCCGGTCCCAGGTGAAGGCGCCGTCCTCGCCGTGGCGGTACGTGTGCAGCGTGTCCCACAGGATTCCGAGGCTGTCGCTCGCGCCGCGGGCATAGAGGTCCAGCACCGCCGGCGAGGTCGAGAAGTCGTCATGCGTCTCGAGCAGCGTGGCGATGCCCCGCGCGGCCGTCAGGTCGGCGACCTCGCCGAGTCCGCTCGCGATGGCGTCGAGCGTCCGCTCCCGGTCCTGCGCGGCCGGGATCGGGCCGCCGAAGACCCGCAGGAACCAGGCCCCGAGCCCTTCGGCGATCGCGAGATTGGCCCGGGCGGCCTCCAGCTGCTGCGCCCGCACCGCCGGATCGAGCGAGGTCATCCGGACGCTGGTGTCGATGCCGACGACCGCGACGCCGGCATTGTCGAAGCGGCGCCGCGTCTCGGCGACCCGCCCCGGCGACAGCTCCTCCAGCGTCGGCAGGTCGACGGTCCCGCGCAGGAACCGGATCTCGACCCCCGCATATCCGTTGTCGCGGGCCATGGCGATGACCTGGTCGACATCGTAGTCGGGGCAGGCGAGCGTGCTGAAGCCGAGCGGGATCACCATGGCGCCTCCTTCGTTGCGGCCCGTCACTTGGTCTCGGCGATGATGGTCTCGATCTGCGCCGCCGCCGCATCGGCCGCCTGCTGCGGCGTGCTCTGGCCGACCAGGACCTTCTGCAGCTCCGTGATCACCGCGGTCTGGATCTGGAACCAGCCGGCGACGGACGGCACCGATCGCGCATCGGCCTCGGCCTCCCGGAAGATGTCGAACTTCGGATCGCTCCAGGGCGGCAGCTTGCGGGCCGAGAGGTTCGCCGGGAAGCGGTTCATCACCTTGGCCTGGATCTCCGGCCGCGCCAGCCATTCCAGGAAGACCTTGGCGCCCTCCGGGTTGCGGGCCCCGACCGGGACGCCCATGGTCCAGCCGCCGGCGCGGTTGACCTTGTCCGGCGCCGTCACCACGCCCCAGCGCAGGTCGGCCTTTTTCGAGAAGGCGTCGAAGGTGTTCGAGGAGCTCGCGATCAGCCCCAGCTTGTCGGCCATGAACAGGGGCTGCAGGTCGCGGGTGGACGAGAAGTTCGGCGTCCCCTCCGGCGAGGCGTGGTGGGTGACGTAGAAGTCCGACCAGTAGGCGATCGCCTTCACGCTGGCGGGGCTGTTGATCGCCGGCGCGCTGTTGTCGGCGGTCAGGAAGTCGCCGCCGAAATACCAGAGGATCGGGCAGAACAGCGACAGCACGTTGGACGGGTCGCTGGCGTCGGCCGGGACGCCGATGCCGTATTGCTGCCCCGGGACGGTCAGCGCCTTGGCGATCCGGACCAGGTCGTCATGGGTCCATTCGGCCGTGGGGTAGGGGACGCCCGCCTTGTCGAAGACCGTCTTGTTGTAATACCAGACCTCGGGCCCGCCGCGGGCCGGGATGGCGTATTGCACGTCGCGATAGCGGCTGGCCCCCCAGATCGCCGGCGAAATGTCGGCGACGTTCAGCTTCGCCGCGACGTCGTCGAGCGGCTGCAGCAGGCCTTGCGCCGCGACGGTCGAGACCCAGGTGGAGTCGAGATCGATGATGTCGGGCGGCGTGCCGCCCAGTGCCGCCGCCGTGAACTTGTCGAGATAGCCGTTGATCGGCAGGGGCTGCACGTTCAGCTGCAGCTCCGGATGGTCCGGCTGCCACAGCTGCTGCAGGATCGGCAGTTGCGGGTCCCACCAGCTGCCGACCCAGATCGTCACGGTGCCGTCCGCCGCCCGCGCCGCAGCGGGGGCGGCCAAGGCCAGCCCGGCGGCGAGGGCCGGAATCGTCACGCATCGCCACAGCAGCTCCCTGAGCGTCCTGTCTCTCATGCGATCCTCCCCTGACGACGCGCGGGCTGTCGTGCCGAAGTCGCTTGGATCGATCTTGCGCGTCGCTGTTCTGCGGCGGTCCGTTTGTGCGGACCGTCCGATGCCTGCGGCTTTCGCCGTCGTCTTTGCCTGATGTCGAAGCAAAGCCGAAATCGGGAGAAAGAGCAAGGGGTAACGTTAATCCTGGCAAGATTCCGGTCGAGCCTGCTATGAAGGCCGTAACAATCGGAGCACCGGGCCGGTCCGGCCCCGGGCGGCCGAGTGTCGTCCCCGGAGGGTTTGCGCGTGAGCCATCGCGTCCGGCTCAAGGACATCGCGGCGAAGACCGGATTCTCGATCAACACGGTCTCGGTCGTCCTGCGCGGCAGCAGCCCCAAGATCCCCGAGGCGACGCGGCGCATCATCGAGACGGCGGCGCGCGAGCTCGACTATCTCCCGAACGCGCTGGCGCGGTCCCTGGTGAGCCAGCGGACGCGCACCGTCGGCATCATCCTCAGCAACCTGCTCAACCCGATCCTGACGCTGTGCGCGCAGCTGATCGAACAGCAGCTGGCGGAGCACGGCTACGACACGGTGATCGCGGCCACCGGCAACGATCTCGTCCGCGAGCAGAAGGCCCTCGACACCCTGCGGGCCCGCCAGGTCGAGGCGATCCTGATCTATCCGACCTCCCACACCAGGCTCGACCACCTGGTGGCGTTGCGGCGGAGCGGCTATCCGGTCATGCTGCTGACCGGCGCGCCCGCCGGCGAGATCGATCTCGTCTCGATCGACAACCGCAGCGGCAGCTACAAGCTCACCGGCCATCTGCTGGGTCTCGGCCATCGCCGGATCGCCTTCCTCGATGCCGGCCAGGCCCATGGCAATCTCGAGAAGTTCGATGGCTACCGGGCGGCCCATGAGGCCTTCGGCGTCGCCGTCGACACCAGCCTCGTCGTCGTCCCGGAGGCCGGCACCTCGGCGCCAAGCGGCTATCGTTCGATGACGCGGGTCATGGCCGCCGCCGCGAGGCCGACCGCCATCCTGGCCTCGGCCGACTCGCTGGCGATCGGCATCCTGCGCTGGTGCCGCGAGAATGGGGTGGAGGTTCCCGGCGAACTGTCGGTGGCGGGTTTCGACGACATCGAGATCTCGGCCTTCCTCGACGTGCCCTTGACGACGGTGAGCTATCCGTCGCACCCGATCAGCGAGAAGGCGGTGGCGCGGCTGATGACGCTGATCGAGTCCGCGGGAGACCTGCCCCCGCCGGAAACGGTGACGATCGATCCCGAACTCGTGGTCAGAAGCTCATGCCGGCCACCGGCCCGGAGGCGATAGCCCTGACCGAGGGTTCGGCGGGTACAGGTCACCAGGGGACAGTGCGGCCCAGATAGTCGAGATACTGCAGGCCCGGGGTTTCCTGCTTCGCGATGAGGACGTTCACCAGGCTGGGAACGCTCTCTTCGATGGAGAGCCTTGCGTCCGGGCCGCCCAGGTCGGTGCGGACCCAGCCCGGCGCCATCACCACCATGGGGCGCGACGTCCCGGCCCGGCGGGCCGCAAAGCTTCGCATGAACATGTTCAGGGCCGCCTTGCTGCCGCGATACAGCTCTCGCTGGCCGGTCTCGTTGTTGCCGATGCTGCCCTGCCCGGACGACATCACCCCGATCAGACCCGTCGCGGAGACGCAGGGCTCCAGGCTCTCGATCACCCGCATCGGGCTCAGGGAATTGGTGACCATGACCTGGACGAACTCATCGGTCGACACCTCGCCGATCGTCTGCGTCGGGTCTCGATTGGCGATCCCGGCATTGACGAACAGCATGTCGAACATCCGGCCGGACAGGCGGTCGCGCAGCGCCGCGATCTGACCGGGTTCGCAGATGTCCAGGATCTCGATCTCGACCCGGCCGCCATGCTCGTCCGCCAGGTCGTGCAGCGGGGTTCCCCCGCCGCGGACCGTGCCGACGACGTTCCATCCCTGTTTCAGGAACTCGGCCGCCATGGCATGGCCGAGACCGCGTGAAGCGCCGACGAGCAGAATGGTGCGGCGGTGCTGATCGATGGAGAGGGGCATTGGGCTCGATGCTTTCGCTGGTGAAGCCGGCCGCTATATGGCGGACCGCGCCGGCTTGCACCAGACGCACAGGATTCAATGAATGATTGCATGCCACGCTATGCCTGGGCGGGCCGATGGGCTATCCCAGGGCCGTGCAAAGCGTGGATCTGAACCTCCTCATCGCGCTGGACGCGCTGCTCACCGAGCGCAGCGTGACCGGAGCGGCCCGCCGGCTCGGCCTGAGTCCATCCGCCATGAGCCGGACGCTGGCGCGGCTTCGCCTCGCGACGGGCGATCCGTTGCTGGTACAGGCCGGCCGCACCCTCGCCGCCACACCCTATGCCGAAGCGCTCAGCGGGCGTGTCCAGGCGCTCGCCCATGACGCCCAGGCGGTGCTGCGGCCGGCCGCCGGCCGGCTGGACCTTGCCGCACTCCATCGGACCTTCACCATCCGCGCCGGCGAGGGGTTCGTGGAGCTCCTGGCCGCTCCGCTGGTGGCGGCGATCACCGCTGCCGCCCCGCATGTCCGCCTCCGGTTTGCGCCGAAGCCCGACAAGGATGCCAGACCGCTTCGGGAAGGGCTGATCGATCTGGAGATCGGGGTGCTCGGAACCTCGGCGCCGGAGGTGCGGACCCAACTGCTGTTCCGGGACCGGCGTGTCGGCGTCGCCCGGGTCGGGCATCCGCTTCTGGCGGCCGGCGGCGTGACGCCGGAACGCTATGCGGCCTGCAGCCATGTCGTGGCGTCACGCGAGGGAGAGTTCCTTGAGCCGGTCGACGATGCCCTGGCGGAATTGGGCCTGAAGCGGACGGTGCTCCTCGTCGTTCCGGGACATCCGGATGCGATGCGGATCGCCGGCCGCTCGGATCTGGTGGCGGTCGTGCCACGGTCTTGCCTCGGCAATGCCCTGGCGGCCGATCATGCCGCCAATCTGGGGCTCGAGAGCTTCGAACTGCCGGTCAGAACGCCGGAGTTCGCCATATCCGCCATCTGGCATCCTCGCCTGGATGCCGACCCCGCGCACCGCTGGCTCCGCGACACCATCATGGCGGTGGGCCGCGAGGCGTATCCGTGACGGCATGGCAAGCGGCGTGACGGCGGTCGTCAGATCGGGTAATGGCCCGGCCCGCCGGCGATGGTGATCCAGCGCAGATCGGTGAACTCGGCGATCGCGGCCTTGCCGCCGAAGCGGCCATAGCCGCTGGCCTTCACCCCGCCGAACGGCATCTGCGCCTCGTCCTGCACGGTCGGGCCGTTGATGTGACAGATGCCGGATTCGATCCGCCGCGCCACCGCCAGCGCCCGGCCGACATCGCGGCCGAACACGGCGGCGGACAGGCCGTATTCGGTGTCGTTGGCGATGCGCACCGCCTCGTCCACCCCGGCGGCGCGGACGACGCAGACCACCGGGCCGAAGGATTCCTCGCCATAGATCCGCATGGCCGGGGTGACGTGGTCCAGCACCGTCGCCTGCATGATCGTGCCGTCGGCGCGGCCGCCGGCCACCAGCGTCGCGCCCTTGGCGACGGCGTCCGCGACCAGCGCCTCGATCCGCTCCACCGCCTCGCGCCCGACCAGGGAGCCGAGGGCGAAGTCGCCGCGGCGCGGGTCGCCGGCCGGCAGCGCCATCGCCTTCTGCGCCAGCCTGGCGACGAAGGCATCGGCCACCGCCTCGTCGGCGACGATGCGCTCGGTCGACATGCAGATCTGGCCCTGGTTCATGAAGGCGCCGAAGGCCGCGGCCTTCACCGCCTCGTCCAGGTCGGCGTCGTCCAGCACCAGGAACGGCGCCTTGCCGCCCAGCTCCAGCAGCGCCGGCTTCAGGTGCCGCGCTGCGGTCTCGGCAATGACGCGGCCGACCCGGGTCGAGCCGGTGAAGTTGACCCGCCGCACCGCCGGATGGGCGATCAGCGCCGCGACGATGCCGGGGGCGTCGGCCGGGGCGTTGGTGACGACATTGACCACGCCCGGCGCCAGCCCGGCGTCGCGCAGCACCGCGCCGATCAGCCGGTGGGTGGCGGGGCAGATCTCCGACGCCTTCAGGATCACGGTGTTGCCGCAGGCCAGCGGCATGGCGATGGCGCGGACGCCCAGGATCACTGGCGCGTTCCAGGGGGCGATGCCCAGCACCACCCCGGCCGGCTGGCGGATCGCCAGGGCCAGCGCCCCCGGCCGGTCGGACGGGATCACCTCGCCGGCGATCTGGGTGGTCATCGACCCCGCCTCGCGCAGCATGTTGGCGGCGAGATGCACGTTGAATCCGGCCCAGCCCGCGGTGGCGCCCGTCTCCTCCGCCATCGCCGCGACGAACTCTCCGGCTCGCGCCTGCAGCAGCTCGGCGGCGCGCAGCAGCTGGGCCCGGCGCTCGCCCGGCCCCAGCGCCGACCAGGCCGGGAAGGCGGCGGCCGCGGCGTCGGCGGCGGCCTGCGCATCGGCGATGGTCGCGGCCGGGGCGCGGGTCGCGACCTCGCCGCTGATCGGGTTGCGCCGCTCGAACACGGCGGCATCCGAGGCGTCGGGGTTCCGGTCGTCGATCAGCAGCTTGATGTCGAACATCGGATGTCTCGCATGGGTTGCGCGGAGGTCGGGATCAGGCTCTACCGGGACGCCATGGTCTGCAGCAGGGCGCGGTAGGGGCGGGCGGCGATGGCCAGGCAGCCGGCCCCGACCGCCGCCGCCAGGGCGCCGACCAGGCCGAGCGACAGCCCGACCGCGAGCTCGTCGGCGAACAGGAAGTCGGTGCCGGCCGCCACCAGGAACGGCCCAAGTCCGAGGCCGATCAGGTTGATCAGCAGCAGGTAGATCGAGATCACCCTTCCGTGCAGGCGGCCCGGCGTCACCGCCTGCAGCACCACCGGCCCCAGCGCCACCGGCAGGCCCAGGAAGAAGGTGGTGACGGCGACGGCGGCGAGCGCCCAGATCGGGCCCGGGGCCATGGCGACGGCGGCGCTGCTGGCGATCAGCACCAGGGCGCCTGCCAGCGCCAGGGTCAGCGGCGCGTCGCGCCGGCCCTGGGCGACCAGCCGGTCGGCCAGCCAGCCGCTGGCCAGCATGCCGCCGATGCCGCAGGTCAGGATGATGGCGCCGTAGGCCGGGCCGATCTCCCCCGGCGACCAGCCCCAGCGGCGGATGAACACGGCCGGCAGCCAGGCGGTCAGGCCGTAGGTGATCATGGCGATGACGGCGCAGCCGATGAAGATCGGGGCATAGACCCGCAGATGCTGCGCGACATGCGACAGGCTGGGCGCCGGGCTGTCGCCGGCGGCGGCTTTGCGCGCCGGCTCGCGCACCGTCAGCATCAGGGCGAAGACCAGCAGGCCGGGCAGGGCGACGATGACGAAGGCCGCCTGCCAGGGCCGCAGGCTGCCCAGCAGCGGCAGCACCGTCATGGTGTCCTGGCCGGTCGCGGCGATGACCAGCCCGCCGACGATGAAGGCCAGGGCCGAGCCGACATAGACGCCGGAGGAGTAGAGGCTGACCGCGCGGCCGCGGCGTTCCGGCGGGAAATAATCGGCCAGCATGGAATAGGCGGCGGGCGACAGCGCGGCCTCGCCGGCGCCGACGAAGACCCGGGCCAGGAACAGGCCGGCGAAGCTGGTCGCGGCGCCGCCCGCGGCCGTCGCCAGCACCCAGACGAAGACACCGGCCAGGATCAGGTTGCGGCGGTTGCCGTGGTCGGCGATGCGGCCGAGGAAGACGCCGATGCCGGTGTAGAAGATGGCGAAGGCGAAGCCGTGGATGGTGCTGAAGGCGGCGTCGGACAGGCCGAGGTCGCGTTTGATCGGCTGCACCAGCAGCCCCAGGATCTGCCGGTCGATGAACGACACGGTGTAGGCGAACAGCAGCACCAGGGTGATGTACCAGGCATAGGCCAGGCCGGAGCGGACGGCAGGTCCGGCGACGGTCGCGGCGGGCGTGGACGAGAGCAGGGACATGGCGCGGTCCTCGTCGTTGGAAGGCTGGCAGTGAAGCGGGGTGGCGGGTCTAGGGGACGGCCGGGCGGGGCAGGATGATGTCGGGGTGGTTGCCGGCATGCAGCGCGTCGACCAGGGCGGCTCGGCGGGCCAGAACGGCGCGCTGGTTGACCGTCCGCTTGTCGGTCAGCTCGCCGCCGTCGATCGACGGCGGCTCCCGCAGCACCAGGGCGCGGGCGACCCGGCCCGCGCTGCCCTGGCCGCCCCGGTGCAGCCGGTCGACCAGGTCCTGGAACAGGGCGCGCACCGCAGGCGCGGCCAGCACCCGGTCTGCCCCGGCAGCGTCCGGCAGGCCGGCGAGCGGGCGCAGCCGATCGAGGCGCGGGAAGACCAGCAACCCGATCTCGTTCCGGTCGATGCCGGTGACGACCGCATCCTCGACATAGGGGTCGCCTTCGCTGATCACCCGGGCGCGCAGCGGGCCGGCGCTGACGAAGGTGCCGGAGGACAGCTTGAAATCCTCGACCAGCCGGCCGTCGAAGCGCAGCCCCAGCTCCGGCCGCGCCGGGTCGAGCGGCGCCACCGCGTCGCCGGAGCGGTACCAGCCCTCGGCGTCGAAGGCCCGGGCCGTTGCCTCGGGATCGCGCCAGTAGCCGGGCATGACATGCGGGCCGCGGAACCGTGCCTCCGCCTTGTCGCCATCGGGGACCAGCCTGACCTCGCAGCCGGACGCCGGCACACCGACATAGCCGGCCTTGGCGACCGGGCCGGTGGTGAAGGTGCAGGAGGGTGAGCATTCGGTCATGCCCAGCCCGGCCATCATCCGGATGCGCTCGCCGCAATGCCGCTCGGCCACCCGGTCGAGCCGGTCCCAGACCTCCTGCGACAGGCCGGCGCCGGCGAAGAAGAACAGCTTTACCCGCGAGAAGAAGGTGTCGCGCAGCGCCGCATCCGCCTCCAGCGCCGCGGCCAGGTCCTCCCAGCCCTTGGGCACGTTGAAGAACACGGTCGGCGCGATCTCACGCAGGTTGCGCAGGGTCTCGCCGAACTGCGAGGGCGTCGGCCGGCCGTCATCGATGTAAAGGGTGCCGCCATTGTAGAGGGCGATGCCGAGATTGTGGCTGCCGCCGAAGGTGTGGTGCCAGGGCAGCCAGTCGACCAGCACCGGCGGCGCCTCGGCCAGGAACGGGAAGGTCTGCAGCAGCATCTGCTGGTTGCTGCACAGCATGCGCTGGGTGGTGACCACCGCCTTCGGCGCGCCGGTGGAGCCGGAGGTGAACAGGAACTTGGCGATCGTGTCCGGGCCGGTGGCGGCGAAGGCGGCGTCGACCGAGGAGGGCGGCGTCGCCGCCAATGCGGCGAAGGGCGTGAGGGCCCGTCCCGGCAGGTCGCCGGCGGCGGCGATCTCCACATCCGCCGGCACCGCCGCGGCGACTGCACCGGCGAAGGCGGCGGCGTCGGCGACATAGACCAGCCCCGGCGTCAGCGTCGCCATGACATGGCGCAGCTTGGCGTGGTCGCGCGACAGCAGCGAGGTGGCGGGCGAGACCGGGCTATGGGGGATGCCCGCCCACATCGCCCCGAAGGCGAGCTGCAGATGCTCCAGGTCGTTGCCGGACAGGATGGCCAACGGCCGTTCCGCCGACAGGCCGCGGTCCAGCAGGGCCTGGCCGATCGACCGGGCCCGGTCGCGCATCGCGGCATAGGTCAGGCCGGTCCAGGCGCCGCCGGCGCCGCGGCGCGCCGCCAGCAGCCGGTCGGGGTGGCGGTCGGCGCCCTCGGCCAGCCGGTCCATCAGCCGCGGCGGATAGGGCCCCAGCGCCTCCCGGGCGCTGAGGCGCAGCGTGCCGTCCGGCCCGGCGACGGCTTCGGCCGTGGTGCCGCCCAGGGCGACGGGGCGGTAGCGCACCTCCGACATGGGATCCTCCTCTGGTCTTATACACGCGCCCCGCATCTCCGCGCGGTAGCACCAGGCCGGCTCAGCGCCGGTAGCTCTGCAGCCCGGGCTTGATCGTCTTGTCGTCCAGGAACTGCTTCAGCCCCTGCTCGCGGCCGCGCTCGCGGTCGCGATGGTTGGACTGGTCGGTCTTGGCGTAGAGGTAGTCCTCGTTCTGCTCCCAGGTCAGCTCGCGGCAGCGCTTGAAGCCGTGCTTGGCGTGGCGCAGCACCACCGGGTTCTTCTCCAGCAGCTTGCGCGCCAGCTCGACCGTCGCCTGGCGCAGCTCGGCGCGCGGCACGCTGCGGTTGACCAGCCCCATCGCCGCCGCCTCGGCGCCGGTGAAGGTGTCGCCGGTCATGATGTAGTGCAGCGCCTGGCGGTGCCCCATGGTGTCGGCCACCGCCTTGCTGACCAGGTTGCCCGGCGGGATGCCCCAGTTGATCTCGGACAGGCCGAACACCGCCTCGTCGGCGGCGATGGCGAGGTCGCAGGCGACCAGGGGTGAGAAGGCGCCGCCGAAGCACCAGCCATTGACCATGGCGATGGTCGGCTTGCTGTACATCCGCAGCAGCCGCCACTGCCATTGCGAGCAGTCGCGGCGCATCCGCTCCTGCACGATGTCGGACTTGCCGTCGGTCTCGCGGAAATACTCCTTGAGGTCCATGCCGGCCGACCAGGCCTCGCCGGCGCCGGTCAGCACCAGCAACTGGGCGTCGTCGTCGAGCTCGATGGTCTCGAGCACGTCGATCATCTCCCGGTTCAGGGTCGGGCTCATGGCGTTGCGCTTGTCAGGGCGGTTCAGCGTCACCCAGGCGATGCCGTCCGCCACCTCGACCGTCACGCAGGTCCAGCGATCTTGATACCTGGCCATAAGCCCTCCCATGAATCAGCTTTAATGTCAGTTAAACTGATATTTAGTCGCGACGCAAGCGTTATAATCGGCGTCGCGTTGCAACAGCAGGTTCGCCATGGCCCGTCGTCCCGCCGCCGCCCCAGCCGAATCCGTTGCTTCCGGCCGGCATCCGCCCCGGGTGGCCTATCTGATCGGCCGGCTGGATCGCGCCTTGCACCGGCACATCGCCGCGGCGGTCGGGCCGTTCGGGCTGACCGTGCCGGAGTACACGGCGCTGTCGGTGCTGCAGGCGCGCGGCCCGCTGTCGAACGCCCGGCTGGCTGAGCGCAGCTTCATCACCCCGCAATCGATGAATGCGCTGGTCAAGGCGCTGGAGGCAAAGGGGGCGGTGCTGCGCCAGCCGGACCCGTCGCATGGCCGCGTGATCCTGTTCAGCCTGTCGCCGCAGGGCACGGAGCTTCTGGCCCGCTGCGACACTGCCGTCGACAGCCTCGAGGCGACGATGCTGGCACGGCTGGACGACGGACAGCGAGCCGAGCTCAAGAGCAATCTCAGGGACTGCGTGCGGGCGTTGAGCGCGATGTCCGCCGAACTCTGACCTCCATCCTTCCGCTATCCGGCCCGGCCCCGCGAGACATCCGGCAGAAACAAATCGGGTGCTTGGTGCAGCCTCGCTCGACCGAGAGGCGGCCGATGGGGCTCGGGTTCATCAATGTCATTTCCACCAGGCGGTTCGGCCATCACACTCTCGTCCGCCGGCTGCAGACCCGCCGGAGGGCCGGTCAGGAGACCAAGAGGGGCTGGGATGGGCGAGGCGATCAGCATTCTCGTCGTCGACGACGATCCGGGGATTCGCGAGGTGATCGCCGAGAGCCTGGGCGGGCACGGCTTCCAGGTCTTCACCGCGCCGGACGCGCGCGCGATGGAACGCGCCCTCGACGAGCGCCGCATCGACCTGGTCATCCTCGACGTCCTGATGCCGGGGGAGAACGGGATCTCGGCCTGCCGCCGCCTGGCGGAGACCCGTCGGCAGCCCGTGATCATGCTGAGCGCGATGGACCGGCCCTCCGACCGGGTCGCCGGCCTGGACAGCGGCGCCGACTACTATCTCGGCAAGCCCTGCAATCCGCGGGAGCTGCTGGCCGTCGTCCGGGCGACCCTGCGGCGCAGCGCCGCCGGCGACGGCGCCGAGCCCGCGGTGCTGCGCGTCGGCTTCTGCGGCTGGACCGTCGACTTCGCGGCGCATGAGCTGAAGGACCCGGCCGGCGTCCTGGTGCACCTGACCGACGGCGAGTTCGCGGTGCTCCGCGTCTTCGTCGAGCGCCCGCGGCGGATCCTGACCCGCGAACAGCTGCTCGACGCCGCGCGCGGCCCGGATTCCGAGTCCTTCGACCGGGCGGTGGACGTCCAGGTCAGCCGTCTCCGCCGCAAGCTGAGGGCCCTGGACGGCGAGCTGATCCGCACCGTCCGCAACGAGGGGTACATGTTCGTGCCGGCGACGCAGAAGCTGTGAGGAGGACGCCGATGGTCTTCCGCCGCCTCCCCCTGGGCATCCGGGTCTTCGGGCTTCTGGTCGCGAGCCTGCTGGTCGTCCAGATCCTCAACCTGGCGGCCGTGCTGCTGTTCCCGCCGACGCCGGGCCCCGTCTTCACCGTGTCCGACATCAAGGCTGCCCTGGACAAGGTGACGCATATCGACAATCTCCAGGTCTGGACGAAGGGACCTGAGGAGATGCGGCCGCAGAAGAGCCAGCTGCGGGATCTTCGGGACAGCCTCGCGGCGCGGCTGGGGGTTGCGCCCGACGACCTGATCGTGGAGTTCGCCACCTCCCCGTCGCGGACCGGGACGAAGACCGACAAGGGAGTCCTCGACGCCGCCACCTGGCTGCCGGAGGACGCGCCGCAGGACGGGCAGTTCGACCCGGACAGCTTCATCTTCAGCCGCCATTTCAAGATCGGGCGGCGGATGGAGGACGGCAGCTGGCGGGTGGTCAGCCCGGTCGATTCCTTGAAGGCGCTGTGGAAAGACCGGGCGATGATCTGGCTGCTGGGCACGGTGCTGCTGTCGGTCCCCCTGGCCTATCTGCTGGCGTCCTGGATCGCGGCCCCGATCCGCAGGTTCGGCGCGGCGGCGGAGCGGCTGGGCCGCAACCTGCGCGAGCCGCCGCTCCGCCTCGACGGTCCGGCCGAGATCGCGGGGGCGGCGAAGGCCTTCAACGAGATGGCGTCGCGGCTCAACCGGTTCGTGGACGACCGCGTCGCCATGATGGGCGCCGTGGCCCATGATCTGCGGACGCCGCTGACCCGCCTGTCCTTCCGCCTGGACACCGTGGCCGAGGATGTCAGGGCCAAGGCCGAGGACGATATCGGCGAGATGCGGGAGATGCTGGCGGCGCTGCTCTCCTTCGTGCAGACGATGCAGAACGACCGGCCCCGGCAGGAGCTGCGGTCCCTGATCACCAGCATCGCCGACGACCAGGCCGATATGGGCCGCAACGTCGTGGTCGAGGACGGCCCCGAGATCGTGCTGGTCGGCGACCATCTCGGGCTGCGCAGCCTGTTCACCAACCTGATCGACAATGCGGTGGCCTATGGCGGCGGTGCCAGCATCCGGCTGCGGCAGCAGGGCAGGGAGGTGATCGTGGAGGTCGACGATGACGGCCCCGGCCTGCCGCAGGAGGAGCTGGAGCGGGTGTTCGAACCGTTCTACCGGTCCGAGCCCTCCCGCAGCCGCAGCACGGGCGGCATGGGCCTCGGACTGGCCCTGGTACGGTCGGTGGCAATCGCCCATGGCGGGCGCGCCCTGCTCGAGAACAGGGTTGACCGCGGGTTGCGCGCGAGCGTCCATCTCCCGGTGTAGGGCCTATCGGCCATCCAAGAGCCGCAGCCCCTTCATCGCGGTCTTCCGGGTCAGGCGATACAGGGTGAAGGGCACGTCATCCGCGTCGGTGGCGTCGACCTCACAGGCATCGAGACGCAGCCGGTCGAGCAGGTCGCCTTGCACCGGGCAGTGGGGGCCGGAGGTGACCTGGTAGAAGGCGCCCCCCTCCCGGATCTGCCCGAACGCCGCATTCAGCGTCACCAGAGCCTCGCCGACCGGCAGATGCCGCAAGGGCAGGACGGAGACGATCGCGCCGGCCTTCTCCCCGTCGAACGGCGAGGTCGAGGCCAGCGCGACGGCAGGGGACCAAAGGATCCTGGTCTCGGGATATCTCTGCCGGAACGCGGCCGAGAGCTCGGATCCGTGCTCCACCAGGGCGACCTTCGCCGGCGGGATGCCGTTGCGGATGAGGGTATGGGCGAAGCTGACGGCGCTCGCCCCGAGAGCGATGATTGGGGCGTCCGCCGCCGTGATCTGCCGGGCCAGCAGGTCGGCCAGGGCCCAGTCCGACCGGACGGCCGGCCCGATCGGATGCGCATTGGACAGCCATCTCCGCAGCAGCTCGGGTGTTTCGGCCATGCGAGGTCAACTCCGGTTCGTTCGATCAGCCTGTTTGCTCGCGCGGATCTGTTTCCGGCAGATTTCCGCCCGCGCCCTTGGTCAGGATTTCGCGGCCACCCGGTGGCGCGCGATCAGGAGGGCGGAGCCTTCGAGCACCAGGAGGGTCAGCAGCAGCGCCACCCCGGCCTCCGATGCGGTCCAGCCGTACCGGTGCAGGACGTGGCCGGCGACGGCGAGCGGGACGATCCAGCACAGGGCACCGATGCCCGTCGCGGCCAGGAAGGGCAGCAGCGGCAGGCGCAGCACGCCCGCCGGGAGCGCCTGGAAGATCCGCACCGTCGGCACCAGCTGGCCCAGGACGGTGATGGCGAAGGGCCGCCGCCGATAGGCTTCGGCCATGCGGTCGTAGAGCTGCGGCCGCAGCAGCACCCATCGGCCGTGGCGTTTGACCAGGCGCCGGACGCGGACGGGGCCGATCAGGGCTCCGGACAGATACCAGCCCAGGCCCCCGCCGACCGAGCCGAGCGTCGCGGCGGCGCAGCGCAGCAGCAGGTCGGGGACGGTCGCCGCCCCCATGCCGATGGCGGGAAACAGGAGGTAGGAGGGGAGGACCGGGATGGCCTTCTCGGCCAACGCCGCCAGGAACACCTGGGGGAGACCGACCCCTCCCAGCACCCGGTCGACCAGGCCGTCCGCGGCCGGGATCATCGGCGCACCCTGGCAGGGCGCCGGTCCGTCAGGCGGTAGGTCCAGACCCTGGCGGGCCAGAGATTGCGCCAGACCATGGCCGAGCCATGCGCCCGCAGGCCGGGGCGCGGCGCCGGGACGGGGGATCGGACGAAATAGGTGAACTGGATGAACGGGGCGCCCGGCGTGGCCTGGCGCAGGCAGTCGAGCACCAGCCTCAGGCGATCGCCGGGCGGACGCACCAGCAGCGGCAGCCCCGCCACCACCGCCGCGGCCGGGATCCCCAGGTCCCGCATCACGGCCGGCGCCGTGTAGGCATCGGTGCGCAGGATCAGGGCGCGGGGCCAGCGCTCGCGCAGCAGCTCGCAGAACACCGGGTCGGCCTCGATCAGCACCAGCCGCGATGGGTCGACGCCGCGTTCGACGAGGGCCGCGGTGACGACCCCGGTTCCCGGCCCCAGCTCGATCACCGGGCCCGGCACGGACGGATCGACCCGCGCGGCCATGGCCCGCGCCAGCCCGGCGCTGCTGGGCTTGATGGCGCCGGCGCGCAGCGGATTGTCCAGCCACGCCCGGAAGAACAGGGCGGCATCGGAGGGGCGGTGGAGGGGATCTCCAGGCTCCCAGGCCTGCGGCGACGCCGCGGCATGGTCGATCCGATGGTCGCTGGGGCCGGCTTGCATCTGCAGTCTCCCGATGAATGAGACCGCCAGATGCGCCCCTGATTGTTTCCGGTGGATTTCGACATTCGGCCGGAGCGCGATCGCTCAGTCGGTCCGCTCCGTCTTGCCGAAAGGACCATGGGGAATGCGCAGCCACTTCGAACGGCCGGCCCAGGCGAGCCTGTCCAGCTGGGCCGGCGTCAGCGTCGTGCGCAACGCCGCGATGGCAGCCGTCAGCCGCTCGGCCGCCTGGCCGCGCCGGGCGAACTCCTCGGCCAGCTTCTGTTCGCGGTCGAACGGGTCCTTCGGCCCGGGGGGACTGAAGAGGGATTGCTCGTGCAGGCCCTCGAGCTTGCGCCGGGGCGCCAGCAGATCCTGCAGCGCGGCGGTGTAGTCGCGCCAGGAATCCAGCTGCTCGACCCTGATCCCGACATAGACCTCGATCCGCGCCAGATCCGATGCCAGCTCGACCTCCGATGTCGTTCCGCCGCCTTTCGCGTCCGTCTCGTCATGGCCTCGGGCCTGGGGTTCCCACACGGCGCCGGCCCCATCGATCCAATCGTCGGGGGAGCGCCGGCGGTCGTCCTCCCGCGTCAGGATGACCGCCGGCGCGTTCGGGCTGGCCGCGAGGCGGGGAGGGGAGGCCAGCGCCAGGGGTGCCGCCGCGACCGGCAGGGCCGCGAGCACCAGATATTTGAGCATAGTCCGCATCGCGTGTTTCTCCTGAGATCCGAAGATCCCAGCAATACAGGCCGTAGTTTTCCGCGATGTTTCTTCGGCAGAGAGCCGCGAACGCAAGTTGTGGAAGAGAGTCTCGGACACACCGGGGAAACAACCGACTCCTATCAGGCAACGTCCCGCAATCGGCGCGGCGTTCTTGATCTTCAGCGATGATTTGGAGCTTGATGGATGAGCTGGTCGTACGGCTACGTCACCGACCTTGGGTATACGCATGGCTATTATCGAGAGCTCAGCCCCTCGATCCTGCGCTTCGCCTGCCTGTGCGGGAATGTCGAGCCGCAGCTGAGCGACCGCCCGGCCTATCTGGAGCTGGGCTTCGGGCAGGGCTTGCCCATCGCCATCCACGCCGCGGCCACCGATGGCAGCTTCTGGGGAACCGACTTCAACCCGGAGCATGCGGTCCATGCGCGTGAGCTGGCCGCGGCCTCCGGCGCCGACATCCGCCTGTTCGACCAGTCCTTCGAGGAGCTTTCGGCGCGCACCGACCTGCCGGATTTCGACATCATCGCCCTGCACGGCATCTGGAGCTGGATCTCGGAGGACAATCGCAACCGGGTGGCCGAGATCATCCGGCGGCGGCTCCGGCCCGGCGGCATCGTCTATATCAGCTACAACTGCCTGCCGGGCTGGGCGCCCGCGATCCCGATCCGCCAGCTGCTGACCATGTATGGCGACTATGGCGGCATGCCGCTGGCCGGCGCGCGGTCGACGATCGAGGGCGCCCTGGCGTTCTCGGCCAGCCTGATCAAGACCAAGCCGGTCTATTTCCACGAGAACCCCTCCGCCATCCATCACTTCGAGCGGATGGCGACGAGCAGCCGCAACTACATCGCCCATGAATACCTGAACGCGGATTGGCACATTCCCAGCTTCGCCGAGATGGTCCGCAGCCTGGATGAGGCGAAGGTGACCTTCGTCGGCTCGGCCCGGCTGCTCAGCAGGATCGACGGCCTGCATCTGACGGAGGATGGGCGGAAGCTGCTGATGACCATCGAGCATCCGATCTTCCGGGAAACGGTTCGCGACTATCTGGTGAACCAGCGCTTCCGCTGCGACGTGTTCGTCAAGGGCCCCAGGCCGATGTCCGCGGCGAGGCAGCGCGAGGCATGGCACGCGCAGCGCTTCGTCCTCACCGCGTGCCGCGAGGACGTCCCGAAGAAGGTCGCCAGCGCCCGGGGCGAGGTGGAGCTGCCGCCGAGGATCTACGCCCCGGTGATCGAGGCGCTGGCCGAGAACAGCTATGCGCCGAAGGGCATCGACGATCTCATGAAGAACCCCGCGCTGCGCGGACTGAAGGTCAACGAGATCGTCGAGGCGCTGGTCGTCCTGGTCGGCGCCGGCTTCGCCGCACCGGCCCAGCAGGTCACCGAAGACATTGCCCAAAGGTGCCGGGCCTTCAACCAGTATGTGCGGCGGCGCGCTTTGATGAACACCGATCTCAACCACATGGCGTCTCCGGTCACCGGCGGGGGAATCGCCGTGCCGCACATCCAGCAGATGTTCATGCTGGCCCTGGAGCAGGGCCGGAGCGGCGCCAGCGAGCTCGCCGGCTTCATGTGGGAGTTTCTCGACGGCGTCGGCGAGCGGCTGATCCGGGACGGCAAGCGTGTGGAATCGAAGGAGGAGCATCTCAAGGAGTTCACACCCGCGGCGCAGGCGTTCCTCGACAGGGGACACGCGCTGCTTCGCGCGCTCCAGATCGGGTAGGGAAGCAGGGCTGCTAGGTTCTGTGGACGGATTTGACCAAGATGAAGGCAGCGGTGAGAGCAACGAAGGAGGCGAAGTTTCGTTTGGTCTTCTCGCAGCGTAGGGCGATGCGCTTGAAGCGCTTGAACTTGCCGACGGC
>NZ_JBQJIK010000071.1:0-44471 GCF_052078665.1 Inquilinus sp. CA228
TGGCAGCGTCGCCCAGAGCCCGGTCGGGGCCGGCGCGGACCGGATCACCGATTTCAGCCGCGCCCAGGCGGACAGGATCGACCTGTCGGCGATCGACGCGAACACCGCGGCTGCCGGCAACCAGGCCTTCGGCTTCATCGGCGCCGCCCTCTACACCGGCATCGCCGGGCAGCTGCGCTGCGCCTTCACCCAGCCCGGCATCACCACCATCGCCGGCGACGTCAACGGCGACAAGGTCTCCGACTTCCACATCACCCTGACCGGCACCATCGGGCTGGCCGCCGCGGACTTCGTGCTGTAGGCCTCAGCTCAGCCGGCGCAGCAGCGCGATCAGGGTCGTCCGCTCGGCCTCGTCCAGCGGCGCGAGGGTCTCTTCGGTGATGCGGAGCGCGTTCAGCACCATGCGTTCGGCCAGGGCCTGGCCGGCGGGGCTCAGGGCCACCTCCAGCCGGCGGCCATCCTCCGGGTCCGGGCGGGTCTCGATCAGCCCGCGCTTGCCCAGCCGGTCGACCACGCCCTTGATCGTCGCCGCGTCCATCGCGGTGCGGCGGCCGAGGCGGTTCTGCGAGCAGGGGCCGCGCTCCAACAGCTTGGCCAGCACCGCCCATTGCGTCGCCGTGAGGTCCTGCTCGCCGATGCCGGAGGCGAAGATCGCGGCGTGGCGCTGGCTGACCTGGCGCAGGATGAAGCCGATCTGGTCGTCGAGGATGTAGGAGCCCTGTCCGGCCCCGGGCCCGCGCGCGGCGGATGCGGTGGTGGTCATGGCCGGTTCCTATCACACCGCGAGATAGGCGTCGCGGATCTCAGGCTGCGCCTCCAGCTCGGCCATCGTGCCGCCAAAGCGGATGCGGCCGGTCTCGATGATGTAGGCACGGTCGCTGATCAGCCGGGCGAAATGCAGGTTCTGCTCGGACAGCAGCACGCTCAGGCCCTCGCGCTTCATCGCCAGGATGGCGTCGGCCATCTGCTCGACGATCTTCGGCGCCAGCCCTTCCGACGGCTCGTCCAGCAGCACCAGCGACGGGTTGCCCATCAGGGTGCGGGCGATGGTCAGCATCTGCTGCTCGCCGCCGCTTATCCGGCCGCCG
Organism: Inquilinus sp. CA228; assembly: GCF_052078665.1. Classification (NCBI taxonomy): domain Bacteria; kingdom Pseudomonadati; phylum Pseudomonadota; class Alphaproteobacteria; order Rhodospirillales; family Rhodospirillaceae; genus Inquilinus; species Inquilinus sp. CA228. The sequence goes on from NZ_JBQJIK010000071.1 coordinate 1,089, forward strand.
GGGCGCCGGCGCATCTCGGCCAGGTTGGGGAACAGGGCGTACAGCCGCTCCGGCGTCCAGGTCGGCGCACCCGGCCGCGGCGGCTGCAGGCCGACCGCCAGGTTCTCCTCCACCGTCAGGTCGGTGAAGATCCGCCGATCCTCCGGCACATAGCCCAGGCCGGAGCGGGCGATCTCATGCGTCGGCCGGGCGGCGATGTCGGCGCCGCGGAACAGGATCCGGCCCTCGCGCCGCGGCACCAGCCCCATCAGCGCGCGGAAGGTGGTGGACTTGCCGGCGCCGTTACGGCCGAGGAAGGCGACGACCTCGCCTTCGCCGACCTCGAAGCCGACATCGAACAGGATGTGGGCCGGGCCGTAATGGGCGTTGAGTCCGGAGACCGAGAGCGTCATGCGGGCACCTCCTGGCGATGCCGGGCATCGTAGACCAGGCCGTCGCCGAGATAGACCGCGCGCACCTGCGGGTCGCGGCGCACCGCCTCGGGCGATCCCTCGGCGATCAGCGCGCCGCGGTTCAGCACCATGATCCGGTCGGCATGCTCGAACACCACATCCATGTCGTGCTCGGTGAACAGGACGCCGATCCGCCGCTGCCGGGCCACCTCCGCGGTCAGGCGCATCAGCGCCGCCCGCTCCCTCGGCGCCATGCCGGCGGTCGGCTCGTCCATCAGCAGCAGCTTCGGCGCGTTGGCCAGGGCGATCGACAGCTCCAGCCGCTTGACGTCGCCATAGGCCAGCTCGCCGCAGGCCCGCTCCGCCGCGTCGCCCAGCCCGACGAGGCCGAGCAACGCGTCGGCCTCGGCCCGATAGGCACGGCCGGCGAAGCTGAGCCCGAACCGGCGGTGATGGGACAGCAGCGCCATCTGCACGTTCTCGCGCACCGTCATCGAGGCGAAGGTGGCGGCGATCTGGAAGGTGCGGCCGACGCCCAGGCGCCAGACCCGGCGCGGCGCCAGGCCGGTGATGTTGCGCCCCTGCAGCCGGACGCGGCCGGCATCAGGGCGGATCTGGCCGTTCAGCATGTTGAAGCAGGTGCTCTTGCCAGCGCCGTTCGGGCCGATCAGCGCGAGAATTCCGCCGGCCTCGAGCGTGAAGTCGACGCCGCGCACCGCCTGCACGCCGGCATAGGATTTGGCCAGGCCCTCGACCTGCAGCAGAGGGGGGCTCATTCCGCGGCCTCCGCAGGCGCGGCGGCGGCCGAGACCGAGGGCTTTGGCTTTCGTCGGCGGCCGCGCAGCTCCTCGACAAAGCCGACCAGGCCCTTGGGGAAGGCCACCACCAGCAGCACGATGATGCCGCCCAGCACCAGCTTCGACAGGTCGGTCTGGCTGACCAGCCAGATCGCCAGCGCCTTGTAGACGATGGCGCCGACCACGGCGCCCGACGCGGTCTCGATGCCGCCCAGCAGCACCATGACCAGGCCGTCGATCGACAGCGGGATGCCGAGATTGTCCGGGAAGACGCTGCCCTTGAGGAAGGCGAACAGCGCCCCGGCCAGCCCGGCCATGGTGCCGGCGACCAGGAAGGCGACCCATTGCACGCCGGCCCGGCCGATGCCGATCGCCTCGGCCCGCTGGGTCGAATCCCGCACCCCGCGCAGGGCGAAGCCGAAGGGCGAGAAGGTCAGGATTCGCAGCAGGGCGATGCCGGCCGTGGCCACGGCCAGCGCCAGCCAGTAGAAGCTGGCCGGGTTCGCCGCCCAGGACGAGGGCCAGATCCCCAGCATGCCGTTGTCGCCGCCGGTGACCTCGACCCATTGCGTCGCCACCGACCAGGCGATCTGGGCGAAGGCCAGGGTCAGCATGGCGAAATAGACGCCCGACAGCCGCACGCAGAAGGCGCCGAACAGCGCCGCGCCGAGCAGGCCGAACAATGGCCCGGCCAGCAGCGCCGCCTCCATCGGCAGGCCCAGCGCCTTGACCGCGAAGGCCGCGCCATAGGTGCCGAGGCCGAAATAGGCGGCATGGCCGAAGGAGGCCAGGCCGCCGGTGGTCATCAGGAACTGCAGGCTGGCGGCGAACAGGGCGAAGATCGCGATCTCGGACGCCACCGCCAGGGTGTAGCCGCCGGCCACCGTCGGCAGCAGTGCCGCGGCCACGAGCGCGGCCAGCAGGGCGATGCGCTCGCCCGGAGCGAAGGGCCGCCATGGGCGGATGGCGATGCCGATGGTCGGCCGCGCCGCCGCCTCCGGCTTGCCCAGCAGGCCCCAGGGCCGCACCACCAGGACGCAGGCCATCACCAGGAACACCAGCACCAGCGAGATGGTGGGGAAGACCAGGATGCCGAAGGCGTTCAGCTCCGACACCAGCACCGCGGCGATGAAGGCGCCGGGCACGCTGCCCAGCCCGCCGATCACCACCACGACGAAGACCTCGACGATGATGCGCAGATCCATGGTGTGGGTGACCGCGTCGCGCGGGATCTGCAGCGCCCCGCCCAGGCCGGCCAGGAACACGCCGAGCGCGAAGACGCTGGTGAACAGCCATTTCTGGTTCACGCCCAGCGCCGCGATCATGTCGCGGTCCTGGGTCGCCGCCCGCACCAGCACGCCCCAGCGGGTGCGCCGGAACAAGAGCCACAGCAGGCCGAGCACCACGGGGCCGAGCACGATCAGGAACAGATCGTACAGCGGCAGCCTCTGGCCCAGGATCTCGACCGCGCCGCGCAGCCCGGGCGCGCGGCGGCCGACCAGGTCCTCCGGCCCCCAGATCAGGACCACCAGGTCCGCGACCATCAGGGTGACGCCGAAGGTGGCGAGCAGCTGGAAAAGCTCCGGCGCCCGATAGATCCGGCGCAGCAGCACGATCTCCAAGAGGGCGCCGAGCGCGGCCACGATCAGGGCCGCGACCACCAGCCCGCCCCAGAAGCCGAGCGTGCCGGTGAAGCGCTCGGTCAGGGTGTAGGCCAGGTACGCGCCCAGCATGTAGAAGGCGCCGTGCGCGAAGTTCACGATCCGCGTCACGCCGAAGATGATCGACAGACCCGACGCCACCAGGAACAGCGAGGCGGCGCTGGCGAGTCCGGTCAGGAACTGGGCGACGAGGAAATCCAAATGGTGCTCCCAACTCGCGTAGGTTGGGTTCGCGGAAGCGAACCCAACAGGACGGACCACTGTTGGGTTCGCCAGGGCGAACCCAACCTACGAGGGCGTTATTCCGCCGGCCGCAGCTTGGCGACCTCGGCGTCGGTCGGCAGGTACTGGGCGCCGTCGCGATACTGGAAGTCGGTCATCACGCCCTTGCCGTCCTCGACCGTGGTCTTGCCGACGAAGGCGCCGAGGGTCGACTGGTGGTCGATCTTGCGGAAGGTGATGGGGCCGAAGGGGCTGTCGACGCCGATGCCCTCGGCCGCCGCGATCATCTTGTCGGGGTCGGCGGACCCGGCCTTGGCCAGGATCGCCGCGATCGACTTCATGGTGGTGTAGCCGACGATCGAGCCGAGCCGGGGATAGTCGCTGTACTTGGCCTGATAGGCCTTCAGGAAGGCGTCATGCTCGGGTGACTTGATCGCGTACCAGGGATAGCCGGTGACGATCCAGCCCTCCGGCGTCTCGTCCTTCAGCGGGTCGAGATACTCGGGCTCGCCGGTCAGGAAGCTGACCACGGACCGGTCCTCGAACAGGCCGCGGGTGTTGCCCTCGCGCACGAACTTCACCAGGTCGGCGCCGAAGGTGACGTTCAGGATCGCCTCGGGCTTCGCCGCGGCGAGGGCCTGCGCCACTGCGCCGGCGTCGATCTTGCCCTGCGGCGGCCATTGCTCGTTCACCCATTCGATGTCCGGCCGCTTGGCCGACAGCAGCTGCTTGAACACCGCCACGGCCGACTGGCCGTATTCGTAGTTCGGCGCCACCGTCGCCCAGCGCTTGGCCGGCAGCTTCGCCGCCTCCTCGGCCAGCATCGCCGCCTGCATGTAGTTCGACGGGCGCAGCCGGAAGGTGTAGCGGTTGCCGTTGGCCCAGGTGACGGCGTCGGTCAGGGGCTCCGCCGCCATGAAGAACACCTTCTTCTGCTTGGCGAAGTCCGACACGGCGAGGCCGATGTTGGAGAAGAAGGTGCCGGCCAGGATGGTGACGCCCTCGGACGACACCAGCTCGTTGGCGGCGGTCACGGCATCGGCCGGCTTGCCGCCATCATCCTTGGAGATGACGACCAGCTTCTGGCCGTTCACCCCGCCGGCGGCGTTGATCTCCTCGATCGCCAGCTGCCAGCCCTTGCGGTAGGGCTCGGTGAAGGCCGGCAGGCCGGAATAGCTGTTGATCTCCCCGATCTTGATCTCCTGCGCCCCGGCGGCTGCCGGGGTGCCGAGCGCGGCGGCCAGCGCCAGCGCCGCCGCGACGTGAAATCCTGCCTTCATCCCTGTCTCCTTCGTGTCCTTGTCGGTCGGGCTGCCTTGTGGTTTGCCCGATTCAGCGGAGGCCGTCCTCTCCCTTGATCTCGCTCGTCTTCAGCCCGCCGACCCGGGGCAGGGGGCGGCCGCTGTCGGTCACCGCCACGGCGACCACGATCTCGCCGGCGCGCGGCGCATCGGCGATGCGCACCTCCATGCCGTCGAAATGGCTGCGGACATAGGCGGCGTCCTTGTGGCCCAGCGGGATGTCCAGCGCCACGCCCGGGCCGCCCCGCTTCTTCGAGGACGGGATCAGCGCCGCGCCCTTGCCCAGGACCTTGCGCACCGGCGTGCCCAGCTTCGGGTGCAGGATGGCGGCGGCATGCTCCAGCTCGCCGTTCTCGCCCACCGCCGCGGCCTTGCCGTAGCTCTCGGCGCGGGATCCCTCGATGCCCAGCGCCGCCACCGCCTTCTCGGCCAGCAGCGCGCCCAGTTCCTCGCCGATCTCGAACAGCTCGGTCAGGTCCTCGACATAGCGGCCGGCAAAGGGGTTCTCGATCACCGCCACCGCGGCGGCGCGGCGGGTCGGCGGGGAGACCGGCCGGCCCATCTCGGTCACCGTCTCCTCGACCACGGTGACGATCTTGCGGATCTTCGCGCTCATCGCAGGCCGTCCTCGCCCTTGATCTCGCTGGCCTTCAGCCCGCCGACGCGGGCGTGGATGCGGGCGCCGGTGGTCATCACCAGCACCAGCGCGATCTCGTCCGCCTTCGGGCCGTCCGGCACGCCGACCTCCATCGCGTCGAAATGGCTGCGGACATAGGAGGCGTCGATATGGGTCACCGGCACGTCCAGCCGGGTGCCCGGGCCCCCGACCTTCTTGGCCGAGGCGACGATCGCCTTGGCGCCGCCCAGCGCCTCGCGCATGGCGTAGCCGCCGGGGACATGCCACAGCGCGCCGTGCTCCAGCTCGCCGGCGGCGCCGACGATGGCGCCCTTGCCATAGCCTTCGATGGCCTTCGGGTCGCCGCCCAGGGCCGCGATCAACTGCTGCGCCATGGCCAGACCCAGCGGCTTCAAATCGTCCATGAAGCCCGCGATCTCCTCGACATAGCGGCCGGCGAACGGGTTGCGGATCACGGCGATGATGGCGCCCCGCCGCAGCGGCGTCGCGGCCGGCGGCCCGCCCTCGTGGAAGATCTCCTCGACGATGACCAGGCGCTTGCGGATCTCGACCTCAGGCATGGATCAGGCTCTTTGCTTGCGAAGATGGTGGCGGACTGCCCAGCCCCGCCGTCCGCGTCTCGCCGGCCAGGTGCAGGGCGGCGGCGCGGATCAGGCCGCAGGCGATCAGGGTGTCGGCCTTGGCCACGCCGGCCTCAAGGGCGGCGTCGATTTCGGCCGGATGCAGCGGGCCGACGCCGCGGGTCACCGGGCGGTCGCCCAGGTCGCTGTCGGGCTGCACCTCGCGCGCCGGGACGCGCTGGATCTCGGGATGGCCGGGCAGGTCGACGGCGTTGGCCACCACCGTGGCCGCGGCGTCGGCATCGGCGGCGCCGACGGCCAGGATGGTGACCGCATCGGCGATGCCGAGCGAGAAGCTGCGGCCGCGCCAGCCGCTGGTGGCGATGCCGCGGATCTCGTCCCCGGCCGCCAGCACGGTGGTGCCGAACAGTCCGGGCTGGTCGGGCCGGTCGACCAGGCCGACGGTGAAGCTCTGCCCCGGCGCCAGGTGCAGGGCGATGTCGCCGCCATTGTTGACATAGGCGCGGTCCAGCGGCGCCGCCGCGGTCATCGCCGCCAGCACCGCCTCGGCAACCGCGCCGGCCACCGCGGCCATCGGGGTGATGAAGCTCTCGGCGGCATAGGGGGCCACCGCGTCATGCATCCGCCGGGCGATCGGGCCCTGCAGCGAACAGACGTCAAGCCGGGCCGGGGCACGCAGCAGGGGCAGCTCGTCGCACAGCTCGTCCAGCAGGCCGGTGAAACGCCGCGCCGCCGCCGCATAGGCCGCCCGTACCGCCTCCGCCGCCCCGCTCGCCTCGACGATCAGGTCGATCGGCCCGTCCTGCAGATGCAGGCGCCGCCCGTCGGGCAGCAGCGCGATCTGCGGCAGGCGGGCCATCGGCGGGCCTCAGCCGTGCGACCGCTTCGCGCCTTCGGGCGCGAAGGGCCAGGGGTTGTCGCGATGTCCCGGCACCTGCCGCCGCGCCATGTCGACGCCGAGGGAGGAGAGGGGGCGGACATGGTCCATATGCCCCTCCAGCGCCTCGTAGTCGGACAGGCGCAGGGTGAACTCGATCGGCGCCACCAGGGCCGGGGTCGGGACATAGCCGAAGGCGTTCTCCGGCACCCGGGTCACGTCCACCATGAAGGTGATCCCCCCGCCGGGCCAGACATAGACCGGGGCGCCGCCGCAGGTGACATAGGTCAGCGCCTGCTTCACCGAGCGGGTCAGCCGCACCGGGTTCTCGGTGACGCCGGAGCGCAGCGAGCCGCCGGCGCCGCCCATGAACAGGACGGTGCACAAGGCCGGCTCGCAATTCTCCTCGATCCGCGCGATCGATTGCTGCAGCGGCGCCGGCAGCTCGCGCTGCACCGGCTTCAGCTCGTCATCGAGCTCGTAATAGGCGAAATGCTCGCCGGTGGTGCTGACCATCAGCATGGTCAGGCCGGGCCGCGCCGCCTTCGGGTTGAACGGCCCCAGGATCGACAGCGGGTCGGAGATGTCGGTGCCGCCCCAGCCGGTGCCGGGCTGCGCCACCTGGAAGTAGCGGCCGGGGGTGGAGCGGCGGCCCTTCATGTGGATGCCGGTCTCGGGGATGCCCAGCAGCTTGCCGGCCTGGTGTTCCGACAGCACGCCGGTGATGTGGTCGTCGACCACCACCACCTCGTCGACCTTGCCGTGCCACTGCTTGGCGAACATGCCGATGGTGGCGGAGCCGCAGCCGACCCGCATCCGCTCCTCCGCCGCGCCGTTGACGATCGGCGGCCGGCCGGCCTGGACGATCACGGTGGCGCCGTCGTCGATGGTCAGCTCGACCGCGCGGCCGTTGCTCAGCTCCAGCAGCGTGTCACAGGTGACGCGGCCTTCCTTCTTGCTGCCGCCGGTCAAATGGTGCACGCCGCCCAGCGACAGCATCTGCGACCCGTATTCGCCGGTGGTGACGTGGCCGACCGGCTCGCCCTGGGCCCGCACCAGGCTGCGCTCCGGCCCGAGATGGCGGTCGGTGTCGACCTTCACCTTGACGCCGCAATAGCTGAAGATGCCCTCGGTCACCACCGTGACCATGTCGACCCCGTCGACCTCGGCCGAGACGATGAAGGGGGCCGGCTTGTAGTCGGGATAGGTGGTGCCGGCGCCGATCGCGGTGACGAAGGTCTCCGGCCCGCGCACCAGCTTGCCGTCCCAGTCGCCGGTGCGGCTGAACGGCACCACGCTGCCGCCCTGCGCCAGGGTGCGGTCCAGCACCACATGCGGGTCGACCCGGACCAGTATGCCGTCATGGTTGGCGTAGCGGTCGCAGGCCCCGGCAGCGCCGGGCTTGATGTAGCACATCACCGGGCAGGCATCGCAGCGGATGCGGCCGTCCTCGGTCTTTTCCGTGGGCTGGGACATGTCAGTCCTTCTGTCCGGCCGCCAGGATCGCGGCGCGGATTCGGTCCGGCGTCGCCGGCACCCGGCGGATGCGCACGCCGGTGGCGTCGTGGATGGCGTTCAGGATGGCGGGGGCGGTCGGAATCAGCGCCTGCTCGCCGATGCCCTTGGCGCCGAACGGGCCGACCGGGGCGGCGTCCTCGATCAGGATCGATTCCACCGGCGGCATGTCGCCGGCCGAAGGGATCAGGTAGTCGTGCAGGTTCTCGCCGCGGCCGGGATGGAACTCCTCCATCAGCGCCAGGCCCAACCCCTGGGCGGCGCCGCCCTCGATCTGGCCCTCGACCAGGGTCGGGTTGATCGCCCGGCCGACGTCGTGCGCCGCAGTGATCTTCAAGACCCGGACAACGCCGAGCTCGAGGTCGACCTCGATCTCGGCCATATGGGCGCCGAAGCCGTAGACGGCGTAGGGCACGCCCTGGCCGTCTGCATCCAGCGGGCTGGTCGGCGGGTCGAAGGTGGCTTCGGCGGCCAGGACATAGCCACGCTCGTCCGGCGGCAGCGCGGCCAGGTCGAGGGTGCGGGCGTGCTCGCCCTCGGTGACGGTGACACGCCCATCGGCGAAGGCGATCGCGGCGCCCTCGCCGGCATTGGCCAGGCGCAGCAGGGCGCGGCGCAGGTCGCGGCCCGCCAGCTCCGCCGCCTTGCCGGTGACGAAGGTCTGGCGCGAAGCCGAGGTCTTGCCGCAGTCCGGCGTCAGGTCGGTGTCGGCCGAGACCAGGTCGAAGCGGTCGATCGGCGCGCCCAGCGCGTCGGCGCAGATCTGGGTGACGACGGTGTTGGAGCCCTGGCCGATATCGACCGCGCCCTGGTGCAGCGCGATCCGTCCGTCCGGCTTCAGCCCGATGCGGATGGTCGACGGGTTGGGCAGCGAGGTGTTGCCGCAGCCATACCACATGCCGGCGACACCGGCGCCGCGGCGCAGCGGGCCGGTGGCGGAGTTGTTGAAGGCGGCGGCCTCGTCCCGCGCCCGGCGCCAATGCGGCCGCAGCGATTCCAGGCAGGCGCGGATGCCGGTGCCTTCGCCCAGCACCTGGCCGGTCACGGTCGGCTGGTCGGGCCGCAGGGCGTTGGCGATGCGGAACTCCAGCCGGTCGATCCCCAGCCGGTCGGCCAGCTCATCGTAGAGCTGCTCCTGCGCCACCCCGGCCTGGGGCACGCCGAAGCCGCGGAAGGCGCCGGCCGGCACCAGATGGGTGTGCACGGCGCGGGTCAGCGCACGGTAATGCGGCACGTAATAGGGGCCGGAGGCGTGCACCGGCACCCGGTTGGCCACGGTCGGGCCCCAGGAGGAATAGGCGCCGGTGTTGAAGTCGCCGGTGAAATCCAGCGCGGCCAGCTTGCCGTCCCTCGTCGCGCCGACCCGGGCGCGGATGCGCGACGGGTGGCGCTTGGTCGTGGTCATGATCGATTCGCTGCGGGAATAGACCATCCGCACCGGCCGCTTCAGATGCCAGGCCGCGATCGCGATGAAGGGCTGGATCGACAGGTCGAGCTTGGAGCCGAAGCCGCCGCCGACCGCGGTCGGGATGATCCGCACCGCCTCCGGCGCGATGCCGAGGATCTTGGCGACGTCGTCGCGGTCCATATAGGGCGCCTGGGTGCAGGCCTGGATCTCGATCCGGTCGCCGACCCGGCGGGCGAAGCCGGCCTCGGGCTCGATATAGGCGTGCTCGACAAAGCCGGTCTCGAACTCGCCCTCGACCACCACATCTGCCGCCTCCAGCGCCGCCTCGACATCGCCGCGGACGACCCGGCCGCGCACCAGGATGTTGCCGGCGCGGTCGGCATGGACCAGGTCGGCGCCCTCGGCCAGCGCCGTGTCGATCGTGGTGTGGGCCGGCAGCGGTTCCCAGGTCACCGGGAAATCCGACAGCTCAAGCGACTCGATCGCCCAGCTCTCGCCGACCACGGCCGCCACCGCCTCGCCGCGGAACCGCGCCTCGGTCTCGGCGAAGGCCGGCTGGTCGGCGAAGGGGCCGATCACGCCGAAGCGGTTCTCGCCCGGCACGTCCCTGGCCGTGAACACGCGGACCACGCCGGGATGGGCGGCGACGAAGCCGTCGATGTCGCCGAAGGCGAAGCCGGCGCGGTGATGCGGGCTGCGGATGGCGCGCAGCGACAAGGCGCCGGACGGGGTCTCGTCGGCGCCGAACACGTCGCGGCCCTCGACCTTGCGGCGGCCGTCCAGCCGGTCGATCCGGGCGCCGACGGCGCGGCCGGCCGCCGGCCCCTCGGCCGCCGCGGGCTCCACGCGGGCGTCGAGGATAGCGGCGACGATCTTGCGGTAGCCGGTGCAGCGGCACAGCACGCCGCCGATCGCGTCCATCACCTCGGCCTCGCTGGGTTCCGGAGTCCGGTCCAGCAGGGCGGCGGCGGCCACCAGCATGCCGGGGGTGCAGATACCGCACTGGGCGGCGCCGTGGCGCAGGAAGGCGGATTGCAGCCGGGACGCCGTGGGCGACTGCGCCGGCAGCCCCTCGATGGTGGTGACCCGGCGGCCCTCGACCTGGCCGGACGCGACCAGGCAGCCGCAGACCGGGGCGTCGTCCAGCAGCACGGTGCAGGCGCCGCAATCGCCGGCGTCGCAGCCGACCTTGGTGCCGGTCAGGCCCAGATCGTCGCGCAGCAGGCGGGTCAACCGGCCGGCGGGGTCGGCCGGCACCTGCACCGGGCGGCCGTTCAAGGTGAAGCCGAGCACGGGGCGGGCATCCAGCATCTCAGATCTCCGCCGCAGCGCCGAGGGCGCACGCGTCGAGCGCGCGGCGCACCAGGGTCAGGGCCGCATCCAGGCGGTAAGCGGCGCTGGCGCGGACATCGCCGATCGGCGACAGCGGCGCCAGATGCTCCGCCCGGGCCAGCGCGCCGAGGCCGGGCCGTGCGGGGGCGCCGACAAGGTCCTGCTCCAGCGCCGTCAGACGCTGGGCGACGGCGGAGCAGGAGCCGACGGCGATCCGCGCCTGGCTGACCCTTCCGTCGGCGCGGGCTTCGACCACCGCCGCCACCATGGCGATCGAGATCACCAGATAGCGGCGGGCGCCGAGCTTGAGGAAGGCCGAGGCACCGGCATCGATCGTCCGCGGCACGATCACGGCGGTGACGATCTCGTCGTCGCGCCGGGCGGTGCGGCGGTTGCCGGAAATGAACTCGGACAGCGGCAGGGAGCGCGTGCCGGCGCGGGACCGCAACTCCACCGCGGCGTCCAGCGCCAGCAGCGGCGGCACGCCGTCGGCGGCGGGGGAGGCGTTGCACAGGTTGCCGGCGATGGTGCCCAGATTCTGGATCTGGACCGAGCCGACCTCCCGCGCCGCCGCCTTCAGCGCGTCGAAGCAGCGCGGCAGCGGGGTGGCGATGATGGTGCTCCAGCTGGTGCGGGCGCCGATGCGGATGCGGTCGTCGCCGAGGACGATGCCGTCCAGCTCCGCCAGCCGCGAGATGTCGATGATCGGCCCGGCCAGCGGCCGGTCTCCCGCCGCCGGAAAGATGTCCGTTCCGCCCGCCAGGATGCGGCCGCCCGGCGCCGAAAGCGCCGCCACCGCCTCATCCAGCGTGCCTGGCCGGAGGTACATAGGGGAACTCCCTGGCCTGATCCCGTTCCGACGACCCGCCGTTCTCCGGCGGATATTTCGTTCGTATACAAACGATCTTCATCCGCGCCGGCAAGGCTGTCAAGGCGGGATCGGAGAGGGGAGGGGGGCGTAGGTTGGGTTCGCGCAGCGAACCCAACGCGATGGTGCCTGTTGGGTTCGCGATTCCGCGAACCCAACCTACGGCTGCGGCACCAACTCGATCCGCTGTTCCGCCGCGCCTTCCACCGCCGCGCGGTTGTAGAGCAGCGGGACCTGCTCGCCACGAGCCCACAACGGAGCCAGGTCGCGATAGTGCGGGGAGCGCGGGTCGCCGGACTGGCCGGGGGCGTTGATGCAGGTGCTGCGGTCCCAGTCGCCGACATCCATGACGATGCGGACCGAGGCGCCGTGGATGACCCGGAAGTCGTCCGGCCGGTAGGCGGCGTGCATGACGGTGGAGCCGCTGCCGCCCTTGGGCAGCGGGCCGACGTCGAGATCGCCGCGGCGGTCGGGCGCCACCGCGCTGGCCGGATGCTCGAAATAGCCCTGGTGCAGGTCGCCCCAGCGCCAGGCCGACGGATCGACACCCAGGCGGCGTGTCGCGTCGCGCACGGCCTCGCCCAGCGTCTCCAGCAGCAGCGCGTCGCGCGCCGCTTCCGGATCGGCGCCGAAGCGCGCGTCCGGCGATTCCAGCGCCGCCAGGATGCCGGCGACGTCGCCTGGCGCCAGCAGCCGGCGGATCGCCGGGTCGGGCACCAGCCGGGCGAACAGCGCCGGCTTCAGGTGCTTCGTCCACCACAGCTCGAACAGCGCCGCGGCGGCGGAGCCAACGTCGAGCCGGGAGTCCCAGTTGCGCAGCAGGTCCAGCCCGCGCGCCGCGTCCCGTGCCTCGAGCGGCGCCAGCAGGCGCTGCATCCGCCGCGCCGGGACCGACAGCGTGTCGGCCTGCAGCACCCGGGACTGGGCCAAGGTATGGCGGTCCTGCCCGGCCAGCACCTCGCGGATGCGCACGGCCCGGCTGTCCTCCAGCCATTCGAAGCCGACCGGCCGGTCGTCATGCGGCCAGTCCGGCGGCAGGTTCAGCTCGTTGGCGGTGGCGACGAAGCCTTCCGGCGGGTCGGCGCACAGCGGCATCAGCGCCGGGTCCATCATGCCGTCCCATTCGTGGCTGCCATCGCCCGGCTCCGGCGCCAGGCCGCGCCAGTTCGGCCGCCGCGGCACATGGCCCGCCGGCAGCCAGGCGATGGTGCCCGAAGTGTCGGCATAGACCTGGTTCACCGACGGCGTGCCCCAGCGCCGCATCGCCGCCCGGAACTCGGCCAGGCTGCGGCTGCGCATGCCGGACAGGCTGGCGAGATAGGCGGCCGAGCCCGGCTCGAACCAGACCGACCGCACCGCCACCGCGCTGCGCCGGGCCGGGTCGGCATGGACCACGGGCCCGTGCCGGGTGAAGCGCAGGCTTCGCACCTGCTCCGGCGCGCCCTTGACGGCGAAGCGCTCCTCCACCGTCCGCATCCGCTCCCAGCCTTCGCCGTAGCGGTAGGAGTCGGGGTCGTCCGGCCGGGTCTCGTAGAGATACACATCCTCCTGGTCGGCGCCGAAGATGGTCAGGCTGAAGGCGGCGGTGCCGTTATGGCCCATCATGATGCCGGGCACGCTCGGCTCGCCGGCGCCGATCGCGTCGAAGCCCGGCGCGGTCAGGTGGACCAGGTAGCGCAGCGACGGCACGGCGTGGGTGCGGTGCGGGTCGGTGGCCAGGATCGGCCGGCCGGTCGCGGTGCGGCTGCCATGCACCGCCCAGTTGTTCGACCCGTCAGGTTCCTGCGCCCGCAGCACCTCGCCGAGATCGGTGGCCACCCGCCACAGCGGCGCCTCGTCCAAAGTCGCGGCCAGTCGCTCCGGCGGGAAAGTCACCGGCGCCATGGCCAGGCGGAACAGTTGCAGCGCGTCCGGCGGCACCGCCTCGGGGTCGAAGCCCGGCACCGGCCCGACCTCGACCGGCGGCTCGACCGCCTTGCGCAGCCGGTCGGTGGCGGCGTCGGCCCCGGCCAGCACATGCGCCCGCGCCAGCTCCGACAGCGCGTTGCGGGTCAGGCCGTGGCTGCGGATGCGGACCACATCCTCCGGCTGCCAGCGCGCCGGCCGGGTGCCGAACAGCCGGAACTCCTGCGGCAGCCGGTCCGGCTCGCGCTCGGTCAGCCCGACATAGGCGTTGATGCCGGCGGCGAAGCGGGTGCAGATCGCCGCCGCATCCTCGGCGTAGGCAGCCCATTCCGCCGCCATGTCGCCGCGGTAGAGGAAGTGGCGGCTGGCGATGTCCTGGGTCAGGTAGCCGGGGCCGAAATCGGCGGCCAGCAGGCCCAGGCCGCGCTTGCGCCACAGGTCGATCTGCCACAGCCGGTCGCGGGCGGCGTTGAAGCCCTGCAGGAAGAACAGGTCGTCCTGGCTGGCCGCGGTCAGATGCGGGATGCCCCAGCGGTCGACCAGGATCTCGGCCGGGGCGGTCAGGCCCGGAACGGCGATGGTGTCGGTCATTCCGGGCCTCTCGCTTATTCCGCGGCCTGCAGCAGCTTGCGGCCGGGCCAGATCTTGACGCCGGCCCGGGCGTATTGCGGCGGCAGGGTCAGCTCGGCGCCGAGCGCCTCGGCCGCATGCCAGCCCCAGCGCGGATCGTCCAGCACGGCGCGGGCCAGCGCCACCTGGTCGGCATCGCCGCGGGTGATGATGCCCTCCGCCTGGTGCGGGTCGACGATCATGCCGACGGCGCGGGTGGCCAGCCCGCTCTGCTGCCGGATCTCGCGGGCCAGCGGCACCTGGTAGCCGGGGCCGACCGGGATGCGGGCCCGGGCGGCGTTGCCGCCGGAGCTGGCGCAGAGGAAGTCGAAGCCGATCGCCTTCAGCTCGGTCGCGAGGACCGCGGCCTCGTCGACGCCGAAGCCGCCCTCGACCCATTCCGAGGCGCTGACCCGGACTCCCAGTGCGATCCCGGCCGGCACCGCGTCACGGACCGCGCGCGCCACCGCCAGCGGGAAGGCGCGCCGCCGCTCGGCGTCGCCGCCCCAGCGGTCGTCGCGCCGGTTCGACAGCGGCGACAGGAAGCTGTGCATCAGATAGCCATGGGCCATGTGCAGCTCGATGGCGTCGAAGCCCAGCCGCACGGCACGGTGGGCCGCGGCGACGAAGGCGGCCTTCACCCGCTCCAGCCCGGCCTCGTCCAGCGCCTCGGGCGTGTGCCAGCCGGAATCGAAGGGCAAAGCGGAGGGGCCGACGGTCGGCCAGGGATCCTGGTCGGGGCCGAGGGCGCGGCCGCCCTCCCAGGGGCGCTGGCACGAAGCCTTGCGGCCGGCATGGGCCAGCTGGATGCCGAAGCGGGTGCCGGGCAAGGCGACCGCGCGGGCGGCGGCCAAACCGCGGGCGATCGCCCGTTCATTGGCATCGGAATAGAGGCCGAGGCAGCCATGGGTGATGCGGCCGCGGCGCTCGACGCCGGTCGCCTCCACCACCACCAGCGCGGCGCCGGACATGGCAAGGTTCATCCAATGCTGCAGGTGCCAGTCGGTGGCGCTGCCGTCATCGGCGGAATACTGGCACATCGGTGCCACCACGATCCGGTTGGGCAGCGAGACCGGGCCGAGGGCAAGCGGGGAGAACAGGGCGGACATGGGGGATCGCTCGATCGGTTACGGGGCGCGAAGCTCGACGGCGTCGGACGAGATGTTATGTCAGATCTTTCGATCCGCACCAGCCATCGGCGCAGGGCAGGCCCGACCGGCTTGCTGGTATCAGTTGGGGCGGGTGCGCTGCGCCAGGGCGGGCGGCGGCGGGGCGGTCGGACCGAAGGCGCGCAGGAAGGTGCGCACGGCATTGGTGACCCCGACATCGATCTCGGCCTCCGCCGGCTTGGTGCCGAGCATGTGGGAGATGTGGAAATCGGCATGGATCAGGGCCAGGAACTGGCGTGCCGCCAGGTCCGGATCCTCGATCCGCAGATATCCGGCATGGGCCAGCCTGGCGAAGCGTGCGGCGATCGCGGCCCAGGCGGTGCCGGGCCCGTGCTCGCGCCAGGCGGCGAACAGCGCCGGATAGCGTTCGCCCTCCGACTGGATCAGCTTGCGCAGCGCCCCGCCGTCGCGGTTGTACAGGCAGTTGCGCACCAGCCGGCCGGCGAAGGCGGTCATCTCCGCCTCCAGGTCCCGGGGCCGGTCGGGGAAGGTGGTCAGGGTCGAGAACAGGCCGGCATTGCAGCGCTCGGTCATCTCCCGCACCACGGCGACGAACAGCGCCTCCTTGTCGCCATGGTGGTTGTAGATGGTCTGGCGCGACACCCCGGCCTCGGCCGCGATCAGGTCGATGCTGGCGCCGGCGAATCCATCGCGGCAGAACACGGCCGCGGCCGCGTCCAGCACCGAGGCGTGCTTGGCGACCTGGCCGCGCCGGGGCGGCACCGGCCGCCCGATCTGTTCCGACTCCTGCATGTCCCCACCATAAGGGGGCTTGACGGTTTGGACAATACTGTCCAAAGTTTTGGACAGAGAGTCGCAGCGATCGCCCGCAGAGGCGATGCGCGGCTCGCTTTCATCATCCGCCCGGACCATCCCCGTCCGCCGGCCTCCGATTCCGGAAGACCGCTCATGTCCTCGTCGCTGCTGCGCTATGCGATCGTGCTCGGCCTGCTCACCGCCATGGGGCCCTTCGCGATCGACATGTACCTGCCGGCGCTGCCGGAGATCGGCCGCAGCCTCGGGGCGGGCACCGAGGCGGTGCAGGCCAGCCTGATGGCCTTCTTCATCTCGCTCGGCGTCGGCCAGCTGGTCTTCGGGCCGCTCTCCGACATGTTCGGACGCAAGCTGCCGCTCTATATCGGCCTGGCCGTGTTCCTGGCCGGCAGCATCGGCTGCGTCTTCGCGCCGGACATCGAGACGCTGATCGCCTTCCGCTTCGTGCAGGGGCTCGGCGCCTGCGCCGGCATGGTGATCCCGCGCGCCGTGGTGCGCGACCTGCACACCGGCACCGAGGCGGCACGGCTGATGTCGCTCTTGATGCTGGTGTTCAGCGTCTCGCCGATCCTGGCGCCGCTGATCGGCAGCTTCGTGATCGAGGCGGCGGGCTGGCGCGGCGTGTTCTGGGTGGTGACGGTCCTGGCCGCGCTCGGCATCCTGCTGCTGGCGTTCTGCCTCGGCGAGACCCGGCCGCGCGCCCATCGGGTGGAGAGCAGCATCGCCGGCGCGCTGTCGGCCTACCGGTCGCTGCTGACCGACCGGCAGTTCCTCGGCCTGACCTTCATCGGCGCCTTCGGCATCGCCAGCTTCTTCGCCTATCTGGCCAATTCCTCCTTCGTGCTGATCGAGCATTACGGCCTGTCGCCGCGGCTCTACAGCGTGTTCTTCTCGATCAACGCCGTGTCCTTCATCGGCGTGTCGCAATGCACCGCCTGGCTGGCGGCGCGCTTCGGCTTCGGCCGGATCGTCCGGGTCGCGGTCACCGGCTATGCCGCGGCCATGGTGGTGCTGCTGGCCGTCACCCTGGCCGGGATCGACCAGCTGGCCGTGCTGGCCGCGCTGCTGTTCGTCGGCTACGGCTTCCTCGGCCTCGTCATCCCGACCACCTCGGTGCTGGCGCTGGAGGAGCACGGCGCCGTCGCCGGCACCGCCTCGGCCCTGATGGGCACGCTGCAATTCGTCACCGGCGCGGTGGTGATTGCGGTCATAGGCCCGTTCTTCGACGGCACCTCGCTGCCGATGGTGGCAGGCATCACCGCCTGCGCTGTCATCGCCTTCGTGCTGGCCCAGATGACCCTGGGCCGGAAGCGGCCGGTCGAGGTGCCGGCGCAGTAGGGCATGGGGGCTCGGCCCCTCGGCGGCCCGCCGGTTATGCGGCCTTCCCGGTCCTCGCGGCGCGCGGGCTGTCCCCGAGCGCGATGTGCTCGTCGCCCCAGGCCTTGAGCGCGCTGATAACGGGCGCGAGGCTCTGGCCATGCGCGGTCAGGCGGTATTCGACCTTCGGCGGGATCTCAGGATAGATCTTCCGTGAAATGAAGCCGGCTGTCTCCAGCTCACGCAGCTGGGTCGTCAGCATGCGCTGCGTCACATTCGGCAGCCGCCGCCTGATCTCGTTGAAGCGGAGCACCTCCTCCTTGAACAGGTGATACAGCACGACGCCCTTCCACTTGCCGCCGATGAGGGCGAGCGCGCCTTCGACGACGCAGCCCGGGCTGCAATCGAGGCTCTGGTGCCGGATGCGGGGCATGGTCTCTCTCTTTCGACAGTATCATTTTCGACACTATAAGCGATATATGTGTGTTCTTGTTGGAATCATTCATAGATGACATATCGTCTCCCAGCAACGGAGGGAGACCGGACATGCGCGATGTCGCCCACAGATCTCCGGGCCTGATCGGCGACAGGCTGGGCCTGGCGGACGTCCTTCGGCCGAACCCCGCGCCCATGCCCTGATCCGGGGACGGCAGGTCTCGAAGCCGGCCCCTTCAGCAATCACCTCCGACGGAAGCCCGCATCGGCGATCCACCGCGATCGCCGATCGAGGGAAGCCGTGTGCCCGTGATCCTTCTCAACCACGATGCGGAGACGGCGATGATGAACATGACCCGCGGAATACTGCTGGCATCGGCGATGGCAATGTCCCTGTCGGCGCCGCTGCAGGCTCAGGAGGCCCCGGCGCCGATCGAGGCGGAAGTCTTCGCCGAATTGCCGGAGGCCGTCGGCAACATCACCTTCACGGCCGACGACCGGGTGATCTTCAGCCATCACCCCTTCTTCGGCCATGACGTGCGCGTGGCGGAGCTGAACGGCGACAGGCGCAGCTACACGCCCTTTCCCAACGCCGCATGGAACAAGCAGCGCGAAGGCACGGACCAGTATCTCGACAGCGTGCTCGGCCTGCGGGCGGATGAGAACGGCGTCGTCTGGATGCTGGACATGGGCCAGCGCACTCCTCTGACGCCCAAGCTCGTCGGCTGGGACACCAGGGCCGGCAGGCTCGCCCGGATCTACTACATCCCGGCGCCGGCCTCGCTGCCGGAATCGCAGCACAACGACTTCGTCGTCGATCTGAAGAATCGCAAATTCTACATCGCCGACGAAGGCATCGGTCCGGGGGGCGACGGCACGAAGGCGGCATTGGTCGTCGTGGACATGGATACGGGCGCGGCGAGGCGGCTGCTGCAGGGTCATGTCAGCACCCTGCCGGAGGCCGTGCCGATCACGGTCGACGGCAACGTACTCACCGTGCCGGGCAAGGATGGGGCGCCGAGCCCGATCAGGGTGGGCGCCGACGGCATCGCCGCCGACAAGACCTTCGAATGGCTCTACTTCGCGCCGCTCAGCGGCGGCAGCCTCTACCGCGTCAGGATCGCCGACCTGAACGACGAGAGCCTGCCCGACGCCGGCCTGGGCGAACGCGTGGAGCGCTACGCGGCCAAGCCCAACAATGGCGGCCTGTCCATCGACGATGAGGGCAATCTCTACCTGACCGAGGTCGAAGCGAACGCCGTCGGCGTCATCCCCGCCGGAACGCGCCAGTACCGTCGCTTTGCGCAGAATGAGCGCCTGCTCTGGCCGGACGGCGTCAGCTACGGCCCCAGCGGCTTCATGTACGTCTCCGCCGCCCAGATCGCCCAGGCGGCGATCTTCAACCAGGGCCGGGCGCTGAACCGGCCTCCCTACTTCATCTTCAGGTTCAAGCCGCTCGCGCCGGGGCGCGTCGGCCACTGACTCGGGGCAGACGAGACGATCAGGCGTTCACACCACCGTCGACGGCGATGGACGCGCCGGTCACCCACCGGCCGCCCTCGCCTGCGAGATGGGCGACCATCGCGGCGACGTCCGACGCCTCGCCGTAATGGCCGAGGGCGATGCCCTGGCGCTGGCCGTCCGCGCCGGGCCCGTCCGCCGGGTTCATGTCGGTGTCGGTCGGGCCGGGATGGATGATGTTGGCGGTGATGCCGCGCGGGCCGAGATCCCGCGCCAGGCCGCGGGTCAGCCCGGTCAGCGCCGCCTTGGTCATGACGTAGAGCGTCATGTTCGGCGCGCCGGCATAGTCGGCGAGGCAGGACCCGATCGAGATGATCCGCCCGCCCTGGCCCAGATGCCGGGCCGCCGCCTGGGCCGCCAGGAAGCTGGAGCGCACATGGATCGCCAGGGTGCGGTCCAGCTCGTCCTCGCTGACCTCCTCGAACGGGCCATAGGGGAAGATCCCGGCATTGTTGATCAGGATGTCGATCTGGCCGAGGTCGGCCACGGTCCGCTCCACCGCCGCCTGCACCGCCTTGCCGTCGGTGGCGTCGGCGGCGATCGCCAGGCCGCGCCGGCCGGCCGCCTCGATCCGCCCGACCACGGCTTGCGCCTTGTCGGGCGAGGCGGAATAGGTCAGCGCCACATCGGCGCCGTCCCGCGCCAGCCGCTCCGCGATCGCGGCGCCGATGCCGCGGCTGCCGCCGGTGACCAGCGCGACCTTTCCGGACAATCCGGACATGGCAATCCCCATTTATGTGTTGATCGATACATAAATGCATATCCCGCTTGCCGGCGCCTGTCCAGTGAATTATGTATTGCTTGACACAGAAAGGATCCGCGATGGCCGAACGGGGCCGTCCCCGCAGCTTCGACCGGGCTGCCGCCCTGCACCGGGCGATGGAGGTGTTCTGGGCGCGCGGCTATGACGGCGCGTCGATGGCCGACCTCACCGCCGCGATGGGCATCAACTCCCCCAGCCTCTACGCGGCCTTCGGCTGCAAGGAGGTGCTGTTCCGCGAGGCGCTCGAGCTCTACGAGTCGGGCGAGGGCGGCTCGGCGTCCCGGTCGCTGCAGGAGGCGCCGACGGCGCGGGCCGGCGTCGAGGCGATGCTGTGCGAGAACGCGACGGCCTACACCGCGCCGGGGCGACCGCCCGGCTGCATGATCGTGCTGGCCTCCGCCGTCGGCATCCCGGCCAGCCCGGAGGTCCGCGACTATCTGCAGGCGGCCGGGCGGCGGTCGGTGGCGCAGATCAAGGCGCGGCTGGACCGCGGCCTGGCCGAGGGCGATGTCCCGGACGGGGCCGACACCCAGGCCATCGCCGCCTATTTCGCCACAGTGCTGAACGGCCTGACCATCCAGGCCCGCAACGGCGCCGACTGCCCGGCGCTGCAGGCCGTGGTCGACAGCGCCATGGCCGGCTGGCACGCGCTGACGGCACCGCGGGAAAGAGCCGGTTGACAGCGCGACGGCGGGGCCTCGACAGTTCGCCATCGAATCTCCGGACAGAGGCTGGCATGGGGCAGGGCAGGGTGAGCGGACGCGCGCCGGCGATCCGGCTGTGACCGGCGCCGTCGAGACGCTGGACGCGCCGCGGTCGGGCGCAGACTCCGGCGCGCTGCTGTCGGTGCGTGACCTGACCGTCACCTTCGACACGCCCGCGGGTCCCTTCGCGGCGGTGCAGTCGCTCGGCTTCGATCTCGCCCCCGGCCGCACCCTCGCCATCGTCGGCGAATCCGGCTCGGGAAAATCGGTCACGGCGCTGTCGCTGATGCGGCTGGTGCGCCATGTCGGCGGCGCCATCACCGGCGGCTCGATCCGGTTCCGGCCGGAAAGCGGGGCGCCGATCGACCTGGTGCAGGCGCCGGAGAACCGGCTGCGCGAGATCCGCGGCAACGACATCGCCATGATCTTCCAGGAGCCGATGACGTCGCTGAACCCGGTCTTCACCATCGGCAACCAGATCGTCGAGGCGCTGGTGCTGCACCAGAATCTCGGCCTGCGCGAGGCGCGGCGGGAGGCAGAGGCGCTGCTGCGCCGGGTGCGGCTGCCGGATGCCGGGGCGATGCTGGGCCGCTATCCGCACCAGCTGTCGGGCGGCATGCGCCAGCGGGTGATGATCGCCATGGCGCTGTGCTGCCGGCCGCGCCTGCTGATCGCCGACGAGCCGACCACGGCGCTGGACGTCACCATCCAGGCCCAGATCCTGACCCTGATCCGCGAGCTGCAGCGCGACCTCGGCATGGCCGTGCTGTTCATCACCCACGACATGGGCGTGGTGGCGGAGATGGCGGACGAGGTGCTGGTGATGTGGCGCGGCCGCAAGGTCGAGCAGGCGCCGGTGCGCGACATCTTCCGGGCGGCGCAGCACCCCTACACCAAGGCGCTGCTGTCGGCGGTGCCGCGGCTGGGCAGCCTGGCCGGCGAGAACCTGCCGAAGCGCACGCCCCTGATCGTGCTCGACGGCGACACGCCGCGCAGCGTCGGCGAGACCCGAGTGCAGGACACCGCCGACACCGCGGCGCCGCTGCTATCGGTCGACCGGCTGACCACCCGCTTCGACGTCAAGAAGACCATGCTCGGCCGCGTCACCCACCGGGTCCATGCGGTGGAGGAGGTCAGCTTCGAAGTCTATCCCGGCGAGACGCTGGCGCTGGTCGGGGAGTCGGGCAGCGGCAAGTCGACCATCGGCAAGACCCTGCAGCAGCTGGTGGCGCCGACCTCCGGCTCGATCCGCTTCGAAGGGCAGGACGTGCTGGCGATGGGGGTGGCGGAGCGGCGGCGGCTGCGCCAGAAGATCCAGTACGTGTTCCAGGACCCCTTCGCCGCGCTCGACCCGCGCAAGACCGTCGGGTTCTCGATCGCCGAGCCGATCGTCACCCACGGGCTGGCGGCGGACCGTGCCGCGGTGACCCGGCGGGTGCACGAGCTGCTGGAGCGGGTGGGTTTGCCGGCGGCCCGGGCCGGGCGCTACCCGCATGAATTCTCCGGCGGCCAGCGCCAGCGCATCTGCATCGCCCGGGCGCTGGCCAGCGACCCGAAGCTGATCATCGCCGATGAATCCGTCTCCGCCCTCGACGTCTCGATCCAGGCCCAGATCGTCGACCTGCTGATGGAGCTGCAGGCACGGCAGCGCCTGTCCTATCTGTTCATCACCCACGACATGGCGGTGGTGGAGAAGATCAGCCATCGCGTCGCGGTGCTGTATCTCGGCCAGATCGTCGAGATCGGGCCGCGCCGGGCGGTGTTCGAGACGCCGCGCCACCCCTACACGAAACGGCTGCTGGCGGCGGTGCCGGTGGCCGATCCGGAGCGGGCGGCGCAGCGCCCGGCGCTGGAGGGCGAGATCCCGAGCCCGGTGCGCGCGGTCGGCGACGAGCCGGCGATCCACCGGCTGCAGCCGGTCGGGCCCAACCATTTCGCGGCGGCCGAGGCATGAGCCGCCATCACAACAGAACAGGGAAGGCGATGATGCTTAAAGGAACCCTCGGCAGGCATGCTCTCGGACTGGCTCTGGCGACGGCGCTGCTGCCCGCCGCGGCGTCGCAGGCCCAGGCGGCGGGGACGCTGACCGTCGCGCTGCGGCAGGACCCCGGCAGCTGGGACCCGATCGACACCTTCCTGGTGGCGTGGGGATCGGTCGGCAGCCAGATCTTTGACGGGCTGGTGATGCGCGGCCCCGACCTCAAGCTGGTGCCCGGCCTGGCGACGAGCTGGGAGTTCCTGGACGACGCCAACCGCATCCGCTTCCATTTGCGCGAGGGCGTCACCTTCCAGAACGGCGAGGCCTTCGACGCCGCCGCGGTGAAGTTCACCTTCGACCGGCTGCTCGGTGCCGAGGGCGCCAAGGGCCCGCAGCAGTCGAACTACAATTCGATCGACCATGTCGCGGTGGTCGACGACCACACGGTCGACTTCGTGATGAAGCGGCCGGACCCGGTGCTGCTGACCAAGCTGGCCGGCTACGGCGCCATGATCGTGCCGCCGAAATACCTCGCCGAGAAGGGCGACGACGCCTTCAACAGCGCGCCGATCGGCACCGGCCCGTTCAAGGTCGTGTCCTACGAGCCGAAGGTCGGCCTGACGCTCGAGGCCAACCCCAGCTACTGGGGCGGGGCGCCGAAGATCGACAAGCTGGTCTACCGCTTCATCGCCGAATCCTCGACCCGGGTGGCCGAGCTGCAGGCCGGCCGGGTCGATGTCGCGACCCAGGTCGAGGTCGCCCAGGTGCCGGTGATCGAGCAGGACCAGAAGCTGCAGATCGTCAGCGTGCCGGGCCCGACCGTCTACGCCATGCGGTTCAACACCAAGGACCCGCTGACCTCGAACGAAGCGGTGCGCAAGGCCATCATCATGGCGGTCGACCGCGACACCATCGTCAAGACCGTGCTCGCCGGCCAGGCCGAGCCGATCGTCAGCTTCCAGAGCCGGCTGTCCTTCGGCTATCCGCCCGAGCTGAAGCCGCTGCCCTTCGATCCGGCCGGCGCCAAGGCGCTGCTGGCCCAGGCCGGGGTGCGGCCGGGCACGCCGCTGCAGCTCGACTTCCGCGGCGACAACGCCACCCTGCGCGAGGTGCTGCAGGCGGTGGCCGGCTACCTGCAGATGGTCGGCTTCAAGGCGACGCTGAAGCCCTATGAGAGCAATGTCTTCCTCAACGACATCGTGCCGAACGGCAAGACCGGCCCGCTGTTCCAGGAGGGCTGGGGCGGCTGGACCTTCGACTACGACAACACCGCCTATCTGATGTACCACACCGGCGAGAAGTGGAACCCATACGACAGCATCCCCGAGCTGGACGCGATGCTGGAGGCGCAGCGCAAGACCTACGACCCGGCCGAGCGCGAGAAGACGCTGCAGCAGATCGCCGGCTACGTCGCCGACAAGGCGATGGAGCTGCCGCTGTACAACTCGAACACCATCTACGGCGTCAGCCGGCGGGTGCAGAACGCCCAACTGCCCTCCGACGAGCGGATGCGCTTCGTCGACGCAACCGTCGAATGATCGGCTTCGTCGCCAAGCGGGTGGCGCTCGCGGTGTTCGTCGTGCTGGTGGTGACGCTGCTGGTCTCCTGGGCGATCCGGCTGACCGGCGATCCGGCGGTGATGCTGGCCCAGGGCGCCGGCAGCGTGACCGAGGAGGATCTGCAGCGGATCCGCATCGCCCTCGGCCTCGACCGGCCGTTCCTGGTCCAGTATCTCGGCTTCCTGCAGGGCCTCCTGACCGGGGATCTCGGCCGCAGCTTCCTCGGCGGCACCCCGGTCACCCTGCTGGTTGGCAGGGCGCTGCCGGCGACGCTGCTGCTGGCCTTCGTCTCGCTCTTCGCCTCGATCCTGCTGTCGATCCCGCTCGGCATCCACGCCGCCGTGCACAAGGGCCGGGCGGTCGACCAGTTGATCCGCATCCTGTCGCTGGTCGGGCTGTCCTTCCCGAACTTCTGGCTGGCCATGATGATGGTGCTGGTGTTCTCCATCGCGCTGGGCTGGCTGCCGCCGAGCGGGATGGAGGACGCATCCAGCCTGGTGATGCCGGCCGCCACCATGGCGATCATCCTCACAGCCACCAATGTCCGGCTGGTGCGCACCGCGATGCTGGAGACGCTGTCGGCGCAATACGTCATGGTGGCGCGCAGCAAGGGCCTGCGCGAGCGGGTGGTGCTGTACAAGCACGCGCTGCGCAACTGCGCCATCCCGCTGATCACCTATATCGGGCTGCAGTTCGGCGGGCTGGTCGGCGGCATCGTGGTGGTCGAGCAGGTCTTCGCCTGGCCCGGCATGGGGTCGCTGGCCTTCGACGCCATCGCCGCCCGCGACTATCCGGTGCTGCAGGCGGTGATCACGGTGCTGGCGATCCTGATCGTCGTCATCAACCTCGCGGTCGACATCGCCTATGGGCTGGTCGACCCGCGCATCCGCACCGAGTAGCCCATGGCCGTGATCGAAGACCGCCGGCCCTGGTCGCGCCGCCTGCGCAACCTGGAATTCATCCTCGGCGCGGCGCTGACCGGCATGATGGTGCTGGCGGTGCTGTGCGCCGGCCTGCTGTTTCCCGATGGCGGCGAGGGGTTCGACCTGACCGCCCGACTTCTGCCGCCATTCCACGGCTGGGCGCATCCGCTCGGCACCGACCCGGTCGGCCGCGACGTGCTGGCCCGGGTGGTGACCGGCGGCGGCATCTCGCTGACCGTCGGCTTCGCCTCGGTGGCCGGCGCGGTGGTGCTGGGCACCCTGGCCGGCCTCGTCGCCGGCTACTACCGCGGCCTGTGGGACCTGGTCCTGATGCGCTGCGCCGACGTGCAGCAGGCGCTGCCCTTCATCCTGATCGCGCTGACCTTCATCGCCATCCTCGGCGGCGGCCTGGACCGGCTGATCTTCTTCATGATCATCTCGCAATGGGTGCAGTACGCCCGGCTGGTCCGCGGCTCGGTGCTGTCCCTGCGCGAGCGGGAATTCGTGCAGGCCGCCGCGGCGATCGGCGTGCGCGACCACCGCATCATCCTCGACCACCTGCTGCCCAATGTGATGGGGCCGATCGTCATCCTGATGACGCTCAACGTGGCCAACAACATCCTGCTGGAAAGCAGCCTGACCTTCCTCGGCCTCGGCGTCGACCCGCTGATCCCCAGCTGGGGCGGCATGCTGGCCGACGGCCGCACCTATGTGCAGACGGCCTGGTGGATCAGCGTCTTCCCCGGCCTCGCCATCATGCTCACCGTGCTCGGCCTGAACCTCCTCGGCGACTGGCTGCGCGACGTCCTCGACCCGACCGGAAAGATCTGATCATGACCGTTCTCCTGGACCGCGAGGCGCCGCGGACCCTCGACGCCCTGCTGCGCGACCTGTCCAACGGCCAGCAGGGCGCGGCGGTGGAGGCCTGGCTGTTCGAGGGCGAGACGGTGCGCCGCGAGGCCGAGACAGCCCTGGCCACGGCCGGCGTCTCGGCCCGGCTGCGCAGCGCCTACAAGCCGCTGCTGCATGCGTTCCTGGAGGAGATCGAGACGGAGGGTCTGGCGGTCGCGACCATCCGCTACCCGGTCCATCCCGCCGCCGCGCCCGACCGCTTCCTGCTCGAGGCCTATCCGTTGAAGGCACTGCTGCAGGATGTCGAGCTGCGCTTCGAGCCGGGCGACGAGACGCTGCGCTACCGCGTGGCCCTGGCCTGGCGCGACGGCCGCACCGCGACGGTGGAGGTCTTCGCCCCGAACCATCTCGGCCTCGACCATCTCGGCGCCGCCTGCCTGTCGCCGACCGGCTGGCGGCGTGTCACCGGCCGGCCCGACGGCCAGCCCGACCTGGACGAGCGGCTGGAGACCGAGGTCGAGGGCCTGTTCCGCGCCGTGGTCGAGACCGTCCAGGCCCATCCCTGGGGCAGCGACGAGCCGTATTTCGAGCGGCTGTCGATCACGGTCGAGGCGCCGGCGATCGAGCGGGCGCTGCCGTTCCACGAGGAGGCCGTCAGCCTGCACGAGGCGCTGCACGAGGACCTCTACTTCACGCTGCTCGAGCTGTTCCAGCGCCATTCCGCCCGCCCGCTCGGCGACCGCAGGCTGCAGCCTGGCCAGATCGTGCCGGAGATCCGGGCCGGCGCTCCCCGGGTGCGGGTCGAGACCGTCCCCTTCGGCGACCTGTCCGACGAGGCCGGCGACTGGCCGGAGCAGCCGCTGGACACGGCCGAGGCGCCGCTGTCGATCGTCCAGGTGCATCGCATGGTGGCGGCGCTGGGCGGGCAGCCGATCCTGGCGCGGTCGCGGCAGGGAAGGGCGGTGCCGGGGCTGATCCGGCCGGGGTCGCGCCCGGCCATCGTGGTCACCGGCGGCCAGCACGCCAACGAGACCACCGGCCCGGTCGGCGCCCTGCGTGCCGCGCAGGTGCTGCTGCAGGACCCGGAGACCCATCTCGCCCTGGTCCCGCTGGAGAACCCGGACGGCTACGCCCTGCACCAGCGCCTGTGCCGGGACAATCCGCGGCACATGCATCACGCGGCGCGCTACACCGCGCTGGGCGACGACCTGGAGTATCGCGAGGGCGACGGGCTGTATGAGCGCGCGGCGCGCAGCGAGGCGATCGCGCGCACCGGGGCGCAGCTGCATGTCAACCTGCACGGCTATCCGGCGCATGAATGGACCCGGCCCTTCACCGGCTACCTGCCACGCGGCTTCGAGATGTGGACCATCCCGAAGGGCTTCTTCCTGATCCTGCGCCACCATCCGGGCTGGGAGGAGCCGGGGATGGCGCTGATCGAGGCGATCACCCGCCGCCTCGCCCGGATCGAGCCGCTGCTGCAGCTGAACCGGATGCAGTTGGCCGCCTATGGCGCCCATGCCGGGGCCGGGCCGTTCACCGTGATCAACGGCATCCCCTGCCTGATCGGCCCGGACGAGCGCCACGTCCCGCCCCTGACCCTGATCACCGAATATCCGGACGAGACCATCTACGGCGACCGCTTCGCCTTGGGCCATCAGGTCCAGATGGAGACGGTGCTGGCGGCGGTGGAGCACCATGCGGGGGTGGTGGCGTGAGGCTTGCTGAGTCGAGCACGGTCGGTCGGCTCTGAGATTGCCTCTCCCGCTTGGCGGGAGAGGTCGGGCTCGCGCAGCGAGACCGGGTGAGGGCTGGCCCAGGCCTCGACAAAGAGCCCTCACCCGGAGCCGCTTCGCGTCTCCGACCTCTCCCGTAAACGGGAGAGGCAACGCAAAGAGCAGGGCCGTTCTTCTTCACGTCCTTGTGATCGACACCCCGCCATCGACCAGCAGTGCCGCTCCCGTGGTGAAGCTGGAGGCGTCGGAGGCGAGGTAGAGCGCCGACCGCGCCATCTCCTCCGGGCTGGCCAGGCGCTTCATCGGGTAGAGGCCGGTGATGAAGTCGCGCTCCGCCTGTGTCTTGGCGAACTCCCGGTACATCTCCGTTTCAGTGCCGCCCGGCAGCAGCGCGTTGACGCGGATGCCGCGGCCGCCGAACTCGACCGCCAGCGCCTGCACCAGCCCGATCAGGCCCGACTTGCTGGCGGCATAGGCGGCGACGCCGGGGAAGCCGACCGTGTAGCCGACGAAGGTCGAGGTGAAGATCAGCGACCCGCCGCCGCGCCGCAGCATCGCCGGGATCTGGTGCCGCGCCGCCAGGAAGGCGCTGGTCAGGTTGGTCTCGACCGTCTCCCGCCAGGCCGCGGGTGTCACCTCCGGAGTCGGCGCCATCGGCCCGACCATGCCGGCATTGTTGAAGGCGATGTCGAGGCCGCCGAACCGCTCCTCCGCCAGCGCCACCAGCGCGGGGGCATAGCTTTCGTCGGTGACGTCGCCGGCCAGCGCCGCGGCCCGGCCGCCGGCCTCCGCGATCTCCCCGACCAGCGCGTCGAGCTCCGCCTGACGCTGGGCCCCCGCCATCACGGCCGCGCCCTCGCGCGCGAACAGCACCGCCGCGGCCCGGCCGATGCCGGAGCTGGCCCCGGCGACGATCGCCACCTTGCCCGCCAATGCACCCATCTCGTTTCTCCTTCCGTCGTTCGACACGGGGGAGGATGGCAGCGGCGCGGCGCGGCCTCACTCCGGTTCTTGCCGCCAATCCGACAGAGGCCACATATGGGCAAGGCTTCCCAATCACGGAGGTGCCGGATGCGAGCTCTCCCTCTCAAGCGCTGGAGGCAGGCCGGGCTCACCGCGATGCTGATGCTGGTGCTGCTCATGCCGCACCAGGCCATGGCGTGGCTGCGCGACGGCCATATGGCCACGGCGACGCTGGCCTATGACATGCTGGAGCAGCGCGACCCGGAGGCGATCGCCGTGATTCTCCGGCTGATGCGGGCGCATCCGGACCGGGCCCGCTTCGACGCCCAGCTCGGCGGCCTGTCCGGCCGCGCCGGCGATCGCCGGATGTTCGAGCTGATGGCGATCTGGCCGGATGCCGTGCGGAACACCCCCTACGATCACCCGAGCTGGCACACGAGCCAGCGGATCGTGTCCTCGGCCCGCAGCGTGATCCCCTTCGCCTTCGGCGGCGCCCAGTCGGAGTTCGGGCGCAATCTTGCGGTCGCGCATGACGCCACGGCCTCGGATTCGGACCGGGCGGTCGCGCTCTGCTGGGTGATGCACATCGTCGGCGACATGCACCAGCCGCTGCACACGGCGATGTGGATGTCGTGGCGATTCCCGATCACCGATGCCGGCGGACAATGGGCCTGGGTCCGTCGCTCGCCGGGTGCCGAGCCCGAGCGCCTCCACCGGTTCTGGGACGCCGCGGGCCATCCGGACGCGCTCACCCTCACGCCGCCGGGATCGCTCGAGGCCAAGCTGGAGCCGGACCCGCCGGCCGACGTGGAGACGCTGTCACCGGACCCGGAGACCGCCTTCGCCCATTGGGTGGCCCATACCCGCGAGCTCGCCTATGAGGTCGCCTATGCGCGCGGGAGGCTGAGGGCGGGCAAATCGGCCAGCTCCGCCCGCGTTCTCCCGCCCGACTATGTCGAACGGGCCCAAGCGGTCAGCCGCGTCCAGCTCACCGCCGCCGGGCGCCGGATCGGGGCGCTGCTGTCGGGCCTGCGCTGACGGGCGAGGTCAGGCGGCGTCGCTTCGTTCGGCAGCCTGGAACAGCCTGCCGCCGATGGTGCGGGCGGTGTCCAGATGGGCGCTCGGGTCCTGCGTGTCCGAGGGCAGCAGGAACTCCGAGGTGACGACGCGCGCACCGCAATAGTCGAAGATGCCGTGGTCGATCTGCGTCTTCATGGCGCCGGAATAGCCGTGCCGCTCATAGGTCCGCTGGCCGGCGCCGCCGAGGGCGACGAGATGGACCGGCAGGCGGCCCAGCTTCTTCTCCAGCCTGCCGCCGGGGATCTCGTCATAGGCCCAGCCATTGGCGAAGACCCGGTCGATCCAGCCCTTGAGCAGCCCCGGCATCGACCACCAATAGACCGGATACACCAGCACCAGCGCGTCGGCGCGGTCGATCCGCGCCTGCTCGGCCAGCACATCGGCGGAGGGCGCCGCCTGCTTGAGATGGACGGCGTGGTCGTTTGCGGTGAAGCGCGGGTCGAAACCCTCCGCCATGAGGTCGGCGATCTCGACGGAATGGCCCGACACGCCCCCCGACACGCCCTGGGCGAGACGGGCGGCCACGGCGTGGGTCAGCGATCTGGGATCGGGATGCGCGACGACGACGAGCGCGTGCATGCCGGCAGCTCCTGGTGATTGCGGGGAAGGGGAAGGTCTTATATACTTTTAGTAAGTTACTTTTGGTACATAAGCATGTCAAGCACCGGAACGAGAGAAACCGATCCCCGGCCGCGCCGCCGCCTGTCTCGGGACGAGCGGCATCGCCAGCTCATGGACGTCGCCTGGGGGTTGGTGCGGGAGGAGGGGACGGACGCGCTGACGCTCGGCCGGCTGGCCGAGCAGGCCGGCATCACCAAGCCGGTGGTCTACGACCATTTCGGCACGCGCACCGGCCTGCTGACGGCGCTGTACCGGGAGTTCGACGACCGCCAGACGGCCCTGCTGCAGGCCGCGCTGCGGACCGGCGAACCGACCCTGGCCGGCCGGGCGGCGGTGATCGCCTCCGCCTATCTCGACTGCGTGCTGGCCCAGGGCCGCGAGATCCCGGGCGTGGTCGCGGCGCTGACCAGCTCGCCGGAGCTGGAGCGGGTCAAGCGTGAGTGCGACGCAGCGTTCCGGGAGACCTGCCGCAGCGCGCTCGCCTCCTTCGCGCCGGCCGGCGCCATCGCCCACGCCGGCCTCTGGGCGATGCTCGGCGCCGCCGAAGCCCTGTCCGCCGCTGCGGCGAAGGGCGACCTCACCGCCGCCGAGGCGCAGGCGGAATTGGCCGAGACCATCGTCGCCATGGTCGCCCGCAGCCGGGGCTGACGGCGGGGCCGGCCGGCTAGGCGAAGGCGGCCCAGAAGGCCTCGGCGGTTTCGCTCTGCCGCGAGACGGGGCGGAACAGCCGGATCTCGATCGGAACGTGATGCTCCGCGCCGCCGGCCTCGACCAGCAGGCCGGCGGCGATGTCCTCTTCCGCCAGGGTCTGCGGCAGCCAGGCGAGACCGTCCCCGCTCCGGGCCATGGATTGCAGCGTGGCGGCGAGACGCGAGGTGAAGACCGGCTGCAGCGCCGGCGCGCCGCCTGCCGCCTCCCAGGTCCCCGCCAGGATCCGGCCGAGCCCCGACTGGTCGCTGTAGCCGAGATAGCGGGGCGGCGCCGCGCCCGCGAGAGGCCAGCGCGGCGCCCCGTCGTCATCGGGCGCGCTGAGCGGCACCATCACGTCTTGCCCGACCACAATGCTCCGGAACTGGCGCCTGTCGAAGCGCGTGGCCATGCTCGGGTGGAAGTGGCACAGCAGGAACGTCACGTCGCCGCGGATCATCATCTGTTCGCAAGCCTGCAGGCTGTCCGAGACCAGGTTGAGGCTGCCGAGGCGGGCGGCCGCGTCGTTCCGGCGGATCCATTTGGGGAAGAAGGTGAAGGACAAGACGTGGGTGGCCGCGATCGACAGGGGCGGCGCGCCCTTCCGCGCGGCCTCCAGCGTGTCGCGGCGCAGCTGGTGCAGGGCTCGCACGAGGATCTCGGCCTGCGCCCGGAACTGCTCGCCGGCCGGGGTCAGGGCGACCTGATGCGTGGTGCGGAGGAACAACGGCGTGCCGATCCAGTCCTCCAGGGCGCGGATTCTGCGGCTGAAGGCGGGCTGGGTCACATGGCGCTGCGCGGCCCCCTGCGAGAAGCTCAGCGTCTCCGCCAGGGCCAGATAGTCCTCCAGCCAGTTCAGGTCCATCGGTTATGCCGATCCGTTATAAGCAATCTCGGCATTAGCATTGGCGATGCCGGCCGTCGAGCCATACGTCTCTTGGCAGGAAAGCACCGCCTTCGCGGGTCTCCGCAAGACATGGACTCCCGGAGCAGCCGCTCGGCTGACACGGCGGCGCATGTCCTGCATCCCGTCAAGGATCGACCAAAAACCCGGGGAAGAGGCGAAAGTGTGAGGAATCCGAACAAGAAGCGATTTCTGAGCGAGTTGTACGTCCAGGTGGTCATCGGCATCGTCGTCGGTGCCGGGATCGGCATTTTCTGGCCGGATATCGGGGCGTCGCTGCAGCCGGCCGCGGACGGGTTCATCAAGCTGATCAAGATGCTGCTCGGGCCGATCGTCTTCGGCACCGTCGTCGTCGGCATCGCCAAGATGAACGACATCAAGGATGTCGGGCGGATCGGCGCGAAGGCGCTGATCTATTTCGAGATCGCTTCCACGCTCGCGCTGCTGATCGGCCTGATCGTCGCCAACGTCATGCGGCCCGGCGCCGGCATGAACATCGACGCCGGCCAGATCGACGCGTCCTCCATCTCCTCCTACGTCAAGGCGGCACAGGGGAACCACGGCGTCGTAACCTTCTTCCTCGACATCATCCCGACGACGATCGTCAACGCCTTCGCCCAGGGCGCCATGCTGCAGATCATCCTGATCTCCGTGCTGATGGGGATCGCGATGGTGAGGCTCGGCGAACGGGGCAAGCCGCTGGTCGACCTGATCGACGTGCTGCTGCAGGGGCTGTTCCGGATCGTCGCCATGGTGATGCGCCTGGCGCCGCTCGGCGCCGGCGCGGGCATGGCCTTCACGATCGGCAAATACGGCATCGCCACGATCTGGTCGCTCGGCTACCTGATGCTCTGCGTCTATGTGACCACGATCATCTTCATCGCCGTGGTCCTGGCGTCCGTCGCCTGGTGGTCGGGCTTCCCGCTCACCCAGTTCTTCCGCTACTTCAAGGATGAGATCCTGATCGTCCTCGGCACCTGCTCGACCGAGGCGGTGATGCCGCAGATGCTGAAGAAGCTCGAACAGCTGGGCTGCGACAGGACGGTGGTCGGCATGGTGCTGCCCACCGGCTACACCTTCAATGCCGACGGCACCTCGATCTACCTGACCATGGCGGCGCTGTTCGTCGCCCAGGCCACCAACACCGACCTGTCGCTGGCGGACGAGCTGCTGCTGCTCGGCGTGTTCCTGCTGACCTCGAAGGGGTCCGCGGGCGTCGCCGGGGCGGGTTTCGTCACCCTGGCCGCGTCACTCTCCACCATCCACACCGTGCCGGTGGCCGGCCTCGTCCTGCTGCTCGGCGTCGACCGCTTCATGAATGAGGCGCGGGCGGTGACCAACCTGATCGGCAACGGCGTCGCGACCATCGCCATCGCCAAATGGGAAGGCGCCTTCGACCAGGCTCGGGCGCGGGAGGTCATGCAGGCCCATCGCGAGGGCAGGGTGCTCGCGGATGAGGAGCCGGAGACCCGTCCGGACATCCGCCCGCCAGAGATCCGGACACCGGCCGGCGCCCTGCGCTGAGGCCGAGCCGTTTCCACCGCTGCGACACGAAAGGAAAAGCATGCGCATCGTCGACGTCGTCGAGGTCACCAAGCCGATCGCCTCCCCGATCCGCAACGCCTATATCGACTTCTCCAAGATGACCGCCAGCCTGGTGGCCGTGGTCACGGATGTCGTGCGCGACGGCCGCCGGGTGGTCGGCTATGGCTTCAACTCGAACGGGCGCTACGGCCAGGGCGGCCTGATCCGCGAGCGCTTCCGCGACCGGATCCTGGCGGCCGACCCGGCCGGCCTGCTCGACGACGAGGGCGGCAATCTCGACCCGCACCGGATCTGGGCGGCGATGATGGCGAATGAGAAGCCCGGCGGGCATGGCGAGCGCTCGGTCGCCGTCGGCACGCTCGACATGGCGGTGTGGGACGCGGTCGCCAAGATCGCCGGCCAGCCGCTGTTCCGCCTGCTGGCGCAGCGCAAGGGCCGCGAGGCCAACCCGCGCGTGTTCGTCTATGCCGCCGGCGGCTACTACTACCCCGGCAAGGACAATTCGGCCTTGCGGGCGGAGATGCGCGGCTATCTCGACCGCGGCTACACCGTGGTCAAGATGAAGATCGGCGGCGCCCCGATCGCCGAGGATCGCGGCCGCATCGAGGCCGTGCTGGCGGAGATCGGCAGCGGGGCACGGCTGGCGGTCGACGCCAATGGCCGCTTCGACCTCGAGACCGCCATCGCCTATGCCAGGATGCTGCGCGACTATCCGCTGTTCTGGTACGAGGAGGCCGGCGACCCGCTGGACTATGCGCTGCTGGCGGCGCTGTCGGAGTTCTATCCGGGGCCGATGGCGACCGGCGAGAACCTGTTCTCGCATCAGGATGCGCGCAACCTGCTGCGCTATGGCGGGATGCGGCCGGACCGCGACTGGCTGCAGTTCGACTGCGCCCTGTCCTACGGTCTGGTGGAGTATCTCCGCACCCTCGATGTGCTGGCGCAACTCGGCTGGTCGCCGTCGCGCTGCATCCCGCATGGCGGGCACCAGATGTCGTTGAACATCGCCGCCGGCCTCGGCCTCGGCGGCAATGAGAGCTACCCGGACCTGTTCCAACCCTATGGTGGCTTCCCGGACGGGGTGCGGGTCGAGGCCGGCCACATCGTGATGCCCGACCTGCCGGGCATCGGCTTCGAGGGCAAGTCCGACCTGATCAAGGTCATGCGCGACCTGGCGGAGTAGGGCGGCCTGCCTCCTCCCTGACCCGCGGGGGAGGAGGGGCCTCCATCCTCAGCGCCCCGCGGCGTAGGCCTGCATCAGCCGCGGCGTGGCGGCGGCGTGCAGCAGGCCGTCGGGGTCGCGGGCGGCGGCGACCAGGCGGCCGACGGTCCAGGCCGGCGCCTCCTCCAGCGCGTGGCCGCGGCGGCGCAGTTCGGCCAGCACCTCGGGCCCGAAGCTCTCCTCAGCCAGCAGATGGCCGGGCTTGCGCTCGCGGGGGTAGAAGGAGCTCGGGAAATGCGCCGTGTGGAACATCGGCTGCTCGATCGCTTCCTGCAGGTTCAGCCCGTGATGGACATGGCGCAGGAACAGCTGCAGCTGCCACTGCTCCTGCTGGTCGCCGCCGGGCGACCCGAACACCATGTACGGCTTGCCATCGCGCAGCGCGAGCGAGGGGGTCAGGGTGGTGCGCGGCCGCTTGCCGGGCTCCAGGCTGGTCGGCAGGTCCGGCTCCAGCCAGAACATCTGGCAGCGGCTGTTCAGCATGAAGCCGAGCTCCGGGATCACCGGCGAGGATTGCAGCCAGCCGCCCGACGGCATCGCCGCCACCATGTTGCCCCAGCGGTCGACCGCGTCGATGTGGACGGTGTCGCCGCGCCGGGCCGACAGCATGTCGGCCATGGTCGGCTCGCTCGCCGCCAGCGTTTCCAGGCTGGTGCTGCTGACCTTGGACAGCCGCTCCAGCACCGCCATCACCCGGTCCACTTGCGCCTCGTAGCCGGGCACCCGGCCGGGCCGCAGCTCACGCGAGGCGGTGGCGCCGATCAGGCCGCGGCGGGCGTCGTTGTAGGCGTCGGACAGCAGCGCCTCGACCGGCACGTCGACGAAATCCGGGTCGCCGTAATAGGCCTCGCGGTCGGCGAAGGCGAGCTTCATCGCCTCGGCCACCGTGTGCACGAAATCGGCGCTGGCCGGGCCCATCGAGGCGATGTCGATGTCCTTCAGCAGGGCCAGCGTCTGCAGGAACACCGGCCCCTGGCCCCAGGGCCGGGTCTTGGCCAGGGTGTGGCCGTGATAGTCGTAGGTCAGCGGCGGCTCGTAGAGCGGGGCCCAGCCCGCCAGGTCGGCGCCGGTGATGACGCCGCGATGCCGCCGGCCGCTCTCGTCCATCACCTCGGTGGTGCGGGCGAACCGGTCGATCGCCTCGGCCACGAAGCCGCGATAGAAGGCGGCATAGGCCGCGTCGGCCTGGCGCTCGCGGTCGCCGCCGGCGGCCTCGGCCTCGCGGATGATCCGCCTCCAGGTCTCGGCCAGGGCCGGGTTGCGGAACAGCTGCTTCGCCTTCGGCGCCGCCCCGCCCGGCAGGAACACCGCGGCGGAGGTCGGCCATTCGGTCTCGAAGAAGTCCTTCAGGCCGGCGATGGTGTCGGCCACGCGCGGCAGCACCGGGTGGCCGCCCTCGAGATAGTGGATCGCCGGCTCCAGCACGTCGCGCACGGTCAGCAAGCCGTAATCGCGCAGCAGCACCATCCAGGCGCCGAAAGAACCGGGGATGACGGTGGCCAGCAGCCCGTTGCCGGGGATCAGCTCCAGCCCCTCGCCCTTGTAATGGGCGATGGTGGCGCCGGCCGGGGCCCGGCCCTGGCCGCACAGCACCTCGGTCCGGCCGGTCTGGGCCGAATGGAACACCACCGGCACGTCGCCGCCGGGGCCGACCAGGTGCGGCTCCACCACCTGCAGCACGAAGGCGGTGGCGACGCAGGCGTCGAAGGCGTTGCCGCCGCGCTCCAGCATGGCCATGCCGGCGGCGCTGCCGAGCCAGTGGGTCGAGGTGACCATGCCGAAGGTGCCGAGCAGTTCGGGGCGGGTGGTGAACATCTTGGGTCTCTCAGCTTTCGCGGGGGTCCAGGGCGTCGCGCAATCCGTCGCCCAGCAGGTTGAAGCCCAGCACGACCAGGAAGATCGCGCCGCCCGGGGAGATCGACATCCAGGGCGCCTGGGTCATGAAGTTCTTGGCGGTGTTCAGCATCGAGCCCCAGGACGGGCTCGGCGGCTGCTGGCCGAGGCCGAGGAAGGACAGGCTGGCCTCGGCGATGATGGCGGTGGCGATGGTCAGCGTCGCCTGCACGATCAGCGGCGGCATCACGTTCGGCAGGATGTAGCGGATGATGATCCAGCGATGCGGCAGGCCGATCGAATGGGCGCCCTCGACATAGTCCTCGGTCTTCACGCTCAGCACCTGGCCGCGGGTCAGGCGGATGAAGATCGGCATCGCCGACAGGCCGATCGCGATCATGGCGTTGGACAGGCTGGGGCCGAGGAAGGCGGCCAGCGCGATCGCCAGGATCAGGAACGGGATGGCCAGCATCGCCTCGGTGGCGCGCGAGATGGCGCCGTCGACCAGCCCGCCGTAATAGCCGGCGATCAGCCCGAACGGCACGCCGACCGCCAGCGCGATGGCGACCGAGATCACCCCGGCCATCAGCGAGGACCGGGCACCGTAGGCGAGGCGGGTGTAGATGTCGCGGCCGAGATCGTCGGTGCCCAGCCAATGCGCGGCCGACGGCGCCTTGCGGATCGCCGTGAAGCTGGTCTGCAGCGGGTCCTGCGGCGTCACCAGCGGCGCCAGGATGGCGAGCAGGACGAAGGCCAGCACCAGCACGGCGCCGACCACCGCGCTCTTGTTGCGCAGGAATTTCTGCAGGCCGCGGCTGCGCCGCTTCCGGGCGGGGGCTTCGGTGCCGAGAGCACCCTGAACGACTGCGGGCGCGGTCATGACGGGTACCTCAGCCGCGGGTTGATCAGGATGTACAGCACGTCGGCCAGCAGGTTCATGGCGATGAAGCCGATCGCGGTGCACAGCACCACGCCCTGGACCACGGCATAGTCACGGTTGAACACGGCGTCGACGATCAGCTTGCCGAAGCCGGGGATGGTGAAGACCTGCTCGGTCAGCACGGCGCCGGCCAGCAGCTCGCCGAACAGCAGCGTCACCAGGGTGACGATCGGCACCAGCGCGTTGCGGAAGGCGTGCTTCAGCACCACGGCGGGGCCCAGGAGGCCCTTGGCCCGGGCGGTGCGGATGTAGTCCGACCGCAGCACGCCGAGCATGGCCGACCGCGTGTGCCGCATCAGCGTCGCCGCCAGCGCGTTGCCGAGCACGAAGGACGGCATCAGCATGGTCTTGAGGCTGAGCCACAGGTCCTGCGACGGCGACACATAGCCGGAGGCGGGCAAGAGCCGCCACTCCACCGAGACCAGCAGGATCAGCATGATGCCGAGCCAGAAGTTCGGGATCGACAGGCCGGAGAGGGCGAAGATATTGGCGCCGTAGTCGACGGCGGTGCCCTTGTACACCGCCGCCAGGATGCCGGCAGGGATGCCGATCAGCAGGGCGAAGACCATGGCCATGGCGGCCAGCTGGATGGTCACCGGCAGCTTCTGGGCGATCAGCTCGGTCACCGGCGCGTCGGTGCGCAGCGAGATGCCGAAATCGCCCTGCACCACCTGGCCGATCCAGGCGAAGTACTGCACCGGGATCGGGTCGTTCAGCCGGTACTTGTCGCGCAGATATTCCAGGACCGCGGGGTCGCGCTCCTCCCCCGCCATGGTCAGCACCGGGTCGCCCGGCAGCAGCTTCTGCAAGGCGAAGACCAGCATCGACACCAGGATGATGGTCGGCAGCGCCACCATCATCCGCCGCAGGATGATCCGGGTCATGGGCGGGCCCTCCCCGCCACGCCAGATCTATCCTCCCCCCGCGGGAGGGGGAGGGGGGAGGATTGAAGGAGCATGGCGGGAGAGAGCACCAGCATCCTCAGCCCTCGATGCTCATGCCCTTGAGGCGGATCATGCCGTCGGGATAGGCGGTGAAGCCTTTCACCTTCTGCGACAGCACGAACGGCCAGGGCTGGTAGTAGGTGTAGATGATCGGCAGCTCGTCCTCGAGGATGGCCTGGGCCTGGTCGTACAGCTCCTTGCGCTTGGCCGGGTCCGGCGTCTGCCGGGCGGCGTCGAGCGCCTTGTCGACCTCGGGGTTGCAGTACTTGCCGTCGTTCAGGCTGCCCTTGCAGGTGACGAAGGCGTGGATGTTGCCGTCCGGGTCGACGCGGCCGGACCAGCCGACCTGCTCGGCCTGGAAATTGCCCTGCTGAGTTTCCTTCATCATCGCCGCGAATTCGGTGGCGCGCAGCGTGATGTCGAAGCCGGCCTCGGACGCCATCGCCTGGATCAGCTCGGCGATCTGCTGCGCCGTGGTGCCGGTGCCGAACACCAGCTCGAACGACACCCGCTCGTGCCCGGCCTCCTTCAGCAACTGCTTGGCCTTCTCCAGGTCGCGGGCGCGCACCGGGAACTTGTCGCTGTGATAGGGGCTGGCCTCGGGGAAGGGCTGCTGCGCCGGCGGGTAGATGCCGGCCCCGACCACCTGGTTGATCGCGTCGCGGTCGATCGCCAGCTCCAGCGCCTGGCGCACCCGCTTGTCCTGGCCCAGCGGGTTCTTCGACCGGTCGCCGTTGCCGGTGTTGATGGTGATGCCCTGGTAGCCGATGCCGGTGACCGGCATGAACACCAGCTCCGGATCGGACTTCACCGCCTCGACGTCGGACGGGGCCAGCCGCTCCAGCATGTCCAGGTCGCCGGCCTTCAGATTGGCCAGGCGCACCGTGGTGTCCGGGATCGGCTGGAACACCACCTTGTCGATCTTGTAGTTCGCGGCGTCCCAGTAGCCGGCGTATTTCTGCAGCACGATGCGGTCGTTCTGCACCCGCTCGACGAAGCTGTAGGGGCCGGAGCAGACCGGCTTCTGGCCGAAGCTGTCGCCGGCGAAGGCCTTCGGCGCCAGCATCATGCCGGCGCGGTCGGACAGCTGGGCCAGCAGCGTGGCGTCGGGCCGCGACAGTTTGATCGCCACCGTCTTTGGGTCGACCGCGACGACGTCGGCGACCGAGGCCAGCTCGCTCTTGCGCAGGCTGTCGGGCAGGGTGCGGGCGCGGTCGAGATTGGCCTTCACCGCCGTGGCGTCGATCGGCTCGCCGTCCTGGAAGGTGGCGCCCTCACGCAGGGTGAAGGTCAGGGTCAGGTTGTCGTCGCTCCAGGCCCAGCTGGTCGCCAGCTTCGGCACGAAGCCGAGCTCGGGGTTGATGTCGACCAGCTTGTCGCAGAGCGAGGCGAAGACGATGCGGCCGACGAAGGTGCGGGCCCGGTGCGGATCCAGCACGTCGGGATCCTCATTGAGGCCGACCCGCAGCGTGGTCTGGCCATAGGCCGTGCCGCTGAGCAGCAGCCCGGCGAGAAGGGCGAGAACTGGGCGTGCGCGCATGGAATGAGCCTCCTGTTCGGTTTCTTATGGATGGGCCGCGGCCTGGCGGGCGCGGTAGAGAGCGAGCCGCGTCGCCAGGTTGGGCGGCGTCGGCGGTGCGGCCAGGGCGCCGGCCCCGGCATCCTGGATCTCGCGCCAGAAATGGCAGGCGACGCTGCGCCCCGGCGCGGCCTCCTCCGCCTGCGGCCGGATCTCGGAGCAGATCGGCTTGGCGTGCGGGCAGCGGGTGTGGAAGCGGCAGCCGGGCGGCGGCGCGGTCGGGCTGGGCACGTCACCCTGCAGCAGCGTCTTGGGCCGGCGCCCGGCCGGGCTGGGCACCGGGATCGCCCGCATCAGCGCCTGGGTGTAGGGGTGCAGCGGCGCGTCGAACAGCGCGTCGACCGGCGCCTCCTCGACGATCTCGCCGAGATACATCACCGCCACCCGGTCGCTCATGTGCCGGATCACGGCGAGGTCGTGGGCGACGATCACCAGGGTCAGGCCGAAGCGCTCCTTCAGCTCCTCCAGCAGGTTGATCACCTGCGCCTGGATCGAGACGTCCAGCGCCGAGACCGGCTCGTCGCCGACGATCAGCACCGGCTGCCCGGCAAGCGCCCGGGCGATGCCGATGCGCTGGCGCTGGCCGCCGGAGAACTCGTGCGGGTAGCGGCCGGCATGCTCCGGCAGCAGGCCGACGATGCGCAGCAGCTCCGCCACCTTGTCGCGCCGCTCCGTCCCGCCGCCCAGGCCGTGCAGCCAGATCGGCTCGCCGACGATGTCGCCGACCGTCATGCGCGGGTTCAGCGAGGCGTAGGGGTCCTGAAAGATGATCTGCAGCTCGCGCCGCAGCGCCCGCATCTCCTTCGGCGGCAGCGCCGTCAGGTCGCGGCCGCGATACATCACCTGGCCGGCGGTCGGCTCGATCAGCCGCAGCAGCAGCCGGCCGAGGGTCGACTTGCCGCAGCCGGATTCGCCGACCACGGCGAAGGTCTCGCCCGGCCGGATCGCCAGCGACACGCCGTCGACCGCATGCACCAGCGGCGAGCCGCCGAACAGGCTGCGGCCGCCGCCGAAGCGCTTGACCAAGCCCCTGCCTTCGAGGAGTGCGGCGTCGCTCATGCGGCGCCTCCGGCATGCTGCTCCAGGGGAGCGAACCAGCAGGCGGCGTGGTGGTCGGGCCCGACGAGCTTCGCCGGCGGCGCCTCGGCGGTGCAGCGCGGCTCGGCGAAGGGGCAGCGCGGGGCGAAGCGGCAGCCCGGCGGCATACGGTCGGCCGGCGGCACCGTGCCGGGGATGGTGGCCAAGCGCCCCTCGCGCCGGCCGAGCGACGGCACCGACCCCATCAGCCCGATGGTGTAGGGGTGCTGCGGGTCCTCGAAGATGGCGTCGACCGGCCCGGATTCGACGATCCGCCCGGCATACATCACCGCGACATGGTCGGCGACCTCCGCCACCACGCCGAGGTCATGGGTGATCAGGATCATGGCGGTGCCGGTCTCGTCCTGCAGCCGCCGGACCAGGGCCAGGATCTGGGCCTGGATGGTGACGTCCAGCGCCGTGGTCGGCTCGTCGGCGATCAGCAGCTGCGGGTCGTTGGCCAGCGCCATGGCGATCATGGCGCGCTGGCGCATGCCGCCCGACAGCTGGTGCGGATAGGCGTCCAACCGCTTCTCCGGTGCCGGGATGCGCACCCGGCGCAGCATCTCCAGCGCCCGGCCGCGCGCCTCGGCCTTGCCCACCGCCCTGTGCCGGCGAATGCCCTCGGCGATCTGGTCGCCGATGGTGAAGGCCGGGTTCAGGCTGGTCATCGGCTCCTGGAAGATCATCGCCATCCGGCTGCCGCGCAGGTCGGCGCGCTGCCG
Organism: Inquilinus sp. CA228; assembly: GCF_052078665.1. Taxonomy (NCBI): domain Bacteria; kingdom Pseudomonadati; phylum Pseudomonadota; class Alphaproteobacteria; order Rhodospirillales; family Rhodospirillaceae; genus Inquilinus; species Inquilinus sp. CA228. Next base: position 43,045 of record NZ_JBQJIK010000071.1, read on the forward strand.
GTCAGTCAGCTTGAACAGGTCGCGGCCCTCGAACCGGGCGGTGCCGGAGGTGATGTTCGCCACCGGCGGCAGCAGGCCCATCAGCCCGAGCGCGGTGATGCTCTTGCCGCAGCCGGATTCGCCGACGATGCACAAAGTCTCGCCGCGGGCGACGGAGAAGGACACGCCCTCGACCAGGTTGGCGCCGAGCGATAGCGACAGGGCGAAATCCTGCACCTCTAGCACGGTCTCGCGCGCCGGCTCCGCGGCGACAGCCGGGGCAGGAGCGATGCGGACGTCAGAGACCGAGGCCATCGGCCGCCTCCGCGCTGTCGCCTTGGCGGGCGGTCCGCTCCTGCACCGCATCCTGCGGCGCCGGCTCGCCATGCATCGCCGCTTCGAGATTGGCCTGCAGCGCCAGCAGGTGGCGCCGCATCGCCGCCTCGGCCCCGGCGCCGTCGTGCCGGGCGATCGCGGCGACGATGCCGGAATGCTGGCTGGTATAGGCGCGCAGGCGGATGCGGTTGCGCGCGGCCTCGCGCAGCCGGCGCCAGGACGGCGACTGGCGGATCTTGTCGATGCAGTCGAACAGTGCCAGCAGCAGGCCGTTGCCGGCGGTCTCGGCGATGTGGCGGTGGAAGGCGCTGTCCCACAGCTCGTGGCCGTCGCTGTCCATGCTGGCCGCGGTCTTGCGCTCGATCCGGCGCAGCGCGGCGATGCTGTCGGGCGAGGCCTTCAGCGCCGCCAGCCGGGCCAGCGCCGGCTCGATCTGCAGCCGGGCCTCCATCACCTCCAGCGGGCTGGTGCGGTCGGCCAGCGAGGCGATCAGATGCGGCTGCACCGGCGGCCGCTGGCCGGCGAAGGTGCCCTTGCCCTGGTGGCGCCAGATCCGGCCCTCGGCCTCCAGCACCTCCAGCGCCCGGCGCACGGCGCGGCGGCCGACTCCGATCCGGGCGGCCAGGTCGCGCTCGGTCGGCAACTGCCATTCGGCGCGGTCGCCCTCTGCGTCCAGCAGCGCGCGCAGCCGCTCCAGCGCCACGCTGGAATTGGACACGCCGCGCGTTTCGGATGAAACCACTTCAGCCATTGGTCTCCCAAAGGCTGCGTCCGCCGTTCCGGCTCCGAGCCATCTGCCAATCCCTGTTGCGCTTGAGGACGCCCGGCCAAGCGGTCCTGAGGACCGATCATGACACGCAACGCCGCTTCGTCTTGCCGAACAGCCAAGCGCAAAGGGAACCAATTTGCAAATGGTTTCCTGGGTGGTCGCGTCAACTCGTAGGTTGGGTTCGCGGTTGCGAACCCAACATGGCCAATGATGGTGCGGCGGCGGCATGTTGGGTTCGCCAACGCGAACCCAACCTACGGTGTGCCGAGCATGATCGACAGCTTGGAGGTGGAAGTCCTCTGTCCAGCCTGATGGCGGTGAAGGACTAGCGAAGCGCAAGGGC